>JBAQZZ010000132.1:0-2659 GCA_049791475.1 Flavobacteriaceae bacterium
CGTTGGTAATCAATTAGCAGCTCAAGGGTATTTTGAAATTCTTTCAAATTCACTTACAACACCAAATTATACTACTTTGAGCGAGCAATTAAAAGATGACCACAACATAACCATGTTAAATCCTTTAAGTAATGATTTATCTGTTTTAAGGCAGTCTTTATTGTTTTCAGGCTTGGAAGCTTTGTCGTTTAATATCAATCGGAAACGTGGTGATTTAAAACTATTTGAATTTGGAAAAACCTATCATGGTTTTGATGATAAACGTCAAGAATTTAAACATTTAGCGTTGTTTTCAACTGGGAATCAAACACAGGAAAACTGGATTGATTCTAATAAAAAAAGTGATTTTTTCTTCTTAAAAGGTAGTATTCTATCTATTCTTGAGCGTTTGGGAATCTCAAGATTTAGTGAATCGCCAATAAAAAATGATGTTTTTAGTGAAGGTTTAACTATTGGTTTAGGAAAAACTAAATTGGTAGATTTTGGATTGGTTAAAAAACCAATTTTAAAACATTTTGATATTTCACAGGAAGTTTTATTTGCAAACTTTTATTGGGATGCTATTTTAGACATTGTAAAAAGAAATAAAATTACATTTAAAAACATAACTAAATATCCTGAAGTTAAGCGTGATTTTGCTTTACTTTTAGATGATAACATCACATTTGAAGCTATTTACAAACTGGCGAAACAAAGTGAAAAGCAATTGCTTAAAAATGTGAATCTATTTGATGTTTATCAAGGTAAAAACTTACCCAAAGGCAAAAAGAGTTATGCCGTTAGTTTCACTTTACAAGATGAAAACAAAACCCTTACAGATAAACAGATTGATAAGATTATGAATAAATTGCAATCTAGTTTTGAAACCCAATTAGGTGCTGAGTTGCGATAAAAGACTAACTATTATACAAAAAGTTAAAAACCAGTTAAAGCTGGTTTTTTTTATGCTTTAAATTTGTATATTTAAGTGAACACAAAAAACATAAAGTTATGATAGATTCAAACTATATAAAAATATTTACAGGAAATTTTATTATCGTGCAACGCATAGTTTCAGATTTAGAACAACAAAGTATTAATGCGGTAATTAAAGATGAAACTGAATCGGGAAGATTAGCTGGCTTTGGAGCTCCTATTCAGGGACAACAAGAGGTTTATGTGCATAAGGACGAACTTGATAAAGCCCTATTAGTTGTTGAAAGTATTAATTTAGAAACGCAATCTTAACTAATTTTAAATCAATATGTTAAATAAAAATAAACCCCCTCGATTTACAAAAATTAACGAGTTGTTTTTTGTGTTGAAATTTTTTGTATCTTTAGTATGAAACCTTTAAAACATACTGATATGTTAAATTATATTAAAGTGTTTTCAGGTAATTTTAAAGAAGTTCAACGCGTATTTAATGAGCTTGCTCAATTAAATGTTTGTTCTATTATCAGAGATAAATCTCAGATTGAAAGAACAAAAACTATAATGCATTCTAATAGAAGTGAACGCGTTATTTTGGTTCATAAAGATGAACTAGATAGAGCTTTAAAAATTATTAAACACTTAACATCCGAATTACAAACTTAATTGTTTCTCTATTTGATAAATTTTTTAAAGTAGAAAAGCACAAGTAATTAATTATGCCGTAACCGCATACATCTTATTGCGCAATTCTTTTATCTTTTTATCCTGCATGTATTCATCAAATGTTGTGTAACGGTCTATAACGCCATTTGGCGTTAACTCCACTACTCTATTAGCTACGGTTTGTGCAAACTCATGATCGTGGGTGGTAAACAACATGGTGCCTTTGAAGTTTTTAAGCGAATTATTAAACGCCGTAATACTCTCCAAATCTAAGTGATTTGTAGGTTCGTCAAGCATTAAAACGTTGGCACGAACCATCATCATTCTACTTAACATACAACGCACTTTTTCACCTCCAGATAAAACGTTTGATTTTTTAAGAGCTTCTTCTCCACTAAAAATCATTTTCCCTAAAAACCCACGAATATAAACTTCCTCGCGCTCTTCTTCAGTAGTTGCCCATTGGCGTAACCAATCAACTAATGATAAATTATTTTCAAAATACTCGCTATTATCAAGTGGTAAATAGGATTGATTGGTTGTTACACCCCACATAAATTTACCTGAATCTGCTTTTTCTTTATCATTAATAATTTGATAAAAAGCTGTGGTTGCTCTGGAATCTCTAGAAAACACAACCACTTTATCACCTTTGGCTAAATTTAAATCTATATTTTTAAACAATACTTCACCTTCGGTTGAAGCAGTTAACTTTTCTATGTTTAAAATTTGATCGCCTGCTTCTCGTTCTCTTTCAAAAATAATAGCTGGATAACGGCGACTGGTTCGTCTAATATCAGCGATGTTAAGCTTTTCAATCATCTTTTTTCTACTTGTAGCCTGCTTACTTTTTGCTACGTTTGCAGAAAAACGACGAATAAACTCTTCTAATTCCTTTTTCTTTTCTTCAGCTTTCTTATTCTGTTGTGCATGTTGGCGCGCTGCTAATTGTGACGACTCGTACCAAAACGTATAATTACCCGAATAATGGTTTATTTTACCAAAATCTATATCTGAAATGTGTGTACAAACAGCATCAAGAAAGTGTCTATCGTGCGAAACTACAATGACACAATTATCA
>JBAQZZ010000133.1:0-70127 GCA_049791475.1 Flavobacteriaceae bacterium
AAAAAATCGAAAGAAGTTGAAACAATTATAGCGTATTATCAAACACAAATTCAGAAATATTGGTTAAGTCGTTCTTTATATTCAAAAGGGTTAATGGCTTTAATATCGCATAGAAATAAAGACACAAAAACAGCTTCAAAGATTTTAAAATCGTTAAAAGAAACAAGTATTACTTCGGAAGAATTAGGCATGTACTGGAAAGCAAATACTAATTCATGGTATTGGTATCAAGCGCCTATTGAAACCCAAGTGCTGTTAATTGAGGCTTTCGCTGAGATAGAAAAAGACACAGAAACCATTGATAATTTAAAAATCTGGTTATTAAAAAACAAGCAAACTAATAGATGGAAAACTACCAAAGCAACTACTGAGGCTGTTTACGCATTGTTACTTCAAGGTAGCGATTGGTTAAGCGTAACTGATATGGTTGATGTGGTTATAGGTGGACAAAAAATTGACCCTAAAAAACTTGAAGATGTAAAAATTGAAGCTGGAACTGGTTACTACAAAACATCTTGGAATTCATCTGAAATTAAACCTGAAATGGGCGACGTAAAGCTTACAAAAAAAGGAAACGGCATAGCTTGGGGAAGTTTGTACTGGCAATACTTTGAGGATTTAGATAATATTACTTCTGCTGAAACGCCTTTAAGTTTGAAGAAAAAGCTATTCCTAAAAACGAATACTGATGTTGGTGAAGAAATTTCAGAAATAACTTCTGAAACACATCTAAAAGTTGGAGATTTGGTTAGAGTTCGAATAGAATTACGAAGTGATAGAACTATGGAGTTCTTGCACATGAAAGATATGCGCGCTTCTGGATTAGAACCCGTAAACGTTATTTCGCAGTACAAATGGCAAGATGGTTTAGGCTATTATGAAAGTACAAAAGATGCTTCAACTAATTTCTTTTTTGATTATTTACCAAAAGGTGTTTATGTTTTTGAGTACGATTTAAGAGTAAATAATGCTGGAAATATGAGTAATGGTATTACGACGATTCAAAGTATGTATGCGCCAGAATTTAGTAGTCATAGCGAAGGAACAAGAATTAATATTGAATAGAAAAACATAGTTAGACTTATTAGATTCTATGGATTTTGAAAAAGATGTATTTATAATTTATTATCTTTCAATTCCCTAACTAATACATTTAGCATTATGAATTCAAAAGTTTTTATGGTTCTAAGAATACTTCTTGGACTATTCATTTTGGTTTTCGGACTGAACAAATTTTTTAACTTCATACCAATGGAGGAAATGCCTGCCGATGCGGGAGCTTATTTTGGTGCATTGGTAAATAGTAAAACATTAGACCTTGTTGCCATTGTTGAAGTTGTAGCTGGAATTTCCTTGATTTTCAACAAATTTGGTGCTTTATTAGCATTAATTTTAATGAGTGTTTCAGTAAACGCAGTTTTATTTCATGCCACTTTAGCGCCAGAAAGTATATCTGGAGCTTTAATTTTACTAGTACTAAATATTCTAGTACTGTTTGGTTATAAGGATAAATATAAAGATTTACTAACTTAATATTATAATAAAAAGAGAGGCTTTAAAGTCTCTCTTTTTATTTACATTCAAATTAGATTCATATTAATCATTAAATTTACACCTGCTATAATTTTTTCAATTTGAAAAACATAAACTCTCGAAATACTGTTTTGAAAAACTATACATCATTAATGATTTCAACTCTTTTGGTGATTATATCAATTTCATGCGGTGCAAAAAAAAGTAGTCCTCAAGAAAATGTAATACTTGAAATAAATCCAAAACTTATTTTTCTAAATTATTCCATTTCTAAAAAAGAAAACGGTGAAAAAAATATACAGTTTATAAATCAAATAGTGACAGATGGAAAATTAAAAAGTAATGACGTGATTTTTGTAAAAAACCCTAAAAAAGGCGACTTAAAATGTACGCAACTTGACGAGAACTCAAATGAACTACAAAATCTTTTCATCGAAAACCCTTTGACTAAAATGATAGAATTTGTGAACGATTCGCTAAGTTTTGAAAAAAAGAATGTAAATTTAGAGAACAACGAGCTTTCATTAAGATTACAATTACATAATAAAACAAAATCTATTCTTATAAGCGAAGTTATTGATAGTTTAAAGCATACGAAAGCACTCATTAAAACCGAATTAAAATGAAATTTTTTTTATTTCTAATCATATCATTTTATAATATTCAAATAGTAACATCTCAAGTTTTTGATGTTGAAGCTATAGAAGTTACTGGAGATAATGACAAAAGAATAAATCTCGTCATTATGGGCGACGGTTATCAAACTACCGAATTTCCAAAGTTTATTACCGATGCTTCTAGTTTTACAAATGAAATGTTTACCCAATCACCATTTATAGAGTATGCTAATTATTTTAATGTTTATGCTATAAAAGTGCCTTCAAATCAAAGTGGAGCAGACCATCCTGGTACTGCCACCGATCCAAATGTAACAGAACCTGTTTTTCCGATTGCAGACGTAGACACCTATTTTAATACTTCATTTGATACTAATAATATACACAGATTGCTCTACACCTTCAGTTCTTCAATTATCTATAATACTTTAGCAAATTATTTACCAGAATACGACCAACCTATTATATTAGTTAATACATCACAATTCGGAGGTGCGGGAGGTGCTTATGCTGTTTCTTATACTGGTAGTAGCGCCAACGAAACTATAATACATGAATTAGGACATTCATTATTTAATTTAAGAGATGAGTATTATGCTGGAGACCAATTTGCGAGAGAAGGTACAAATATGACCCAAGAAACCAATACGAGTTTGGTGAAGTGGAAAAATTGGTTGAACACCAATGGTGTTGGAATTTATCCTTATGGAAATAGTGGAACCGCTGCCACTTGGTTTAGACCTCATCAAAACTGTAAAATGAGATATTTAAATGCGCCGTTTTGTTCAGTTTGTAAAGAAGCTATTATCGAAAAAATCCATTCGCTTGTTTCTCCAATAGATGCTTATACACCAACATCTAACACCCTTGATAATTCAAGTTTTCCAATAAATTTCGCACTCAGTTTAATAAAACCCATACCCAATACTCTAGAAAGTGAATGGACTTTAAACGTCTCAAGTTTTGGTTCGAATGTTGATGATATTGCTATTCAAGAAAGCGATTTAATTGTAGGTATAAATACCTTAACCGCTGTAATTACTGACGCAACCAGTTTTCTTAAAGTTGATAATCATGATAGTTTTCATGTATACACTGTAACATGGACAATAGATAATACTACTTTGGGTATTGAAGATATTACAACTGAAACGAATACTTTAAATATCTCAATGTTTCCAAATCCAACAAATGACTTTGTGAATTTTAAATTGGAAAGTGAAAAAGTTGCAAATTTAAAACTAGAGATTATCGCATTAGATGGAAAAAAAATAAGAACAGAACCTTTATCTAATTTTGAAACTTACCAACTGGATATTAGTAGTTTAAATTCAGGTATTTATATTACAAATTTCTACTCAAATAATGTACTAATTGCTAGTAAAAAATTGGTGAAAAATTAAATTCTATTTTTCTGGAATACGCTTTTTTATCAATAAAATTTGTCCTAAATGACTTGATTGATGTTCCATAACATGATACCAAGACCAATGGTTATTCATTCTATAACCCTTTGGTGTACTTGCTAACCACGCATCATCTTTTTCTTTTAAATACTCAAGTGTTTTTTCTCTAGTCTTTGTATATATATCTAAATAATAACTAATTGGTTTTCCTCTAAATTTTTCACGTGCATCATCACCCATTGTCATCGGAATACTCCACTCTTTAGTTTCTTCTTTGTTAAATTCTCTTTTTTCAAAAGTATAAAGTTGATAAAATTTTTCAGTTGCAGCTAAATGATAAACTAGTGTACCAATGCTATTTGCGTTTTCATCTAATATAAAATCTGTAGATTCAATATCTAAATCCTTAACAGTATATTCAACACGTTTTTTCATATCGTTTAACATAGGTACTAAAATGCCTATTTGAGGTGTGTAGCCTTCTTCAGGTTCAATAATATTTTGAGCATTTATAGATAGAGTGCCCATTAAACAAACTAAAATAGTTAAAACAGTTTTCATAATTTTCATTTTTTAGGTGGATATTTAGTTAGTATTTTTTCAACAATAGCATTTAATTTAGCTTCCCTTTTTTCGGGATTTGATTTAGGATTAAAACTTGATTCGCTAACCGCTTGCCAAAATAATTGTTTTTTATTTTCGTCAACAAAATCAATAGTTATTTGTCGGTTTATATTCGCTTGCCCTATGGGTAATCCTATAGAAATACCTCCTCCTACATTTCTCCCACCACTACCTAAACCTACTCCAACAGTTTCTCTTTGAACACCTTGAAATTCACTAGTTTTTATATCAATATAAAAATCTGGAGTATTAGATAAGTTAAAACCTTTTTCTTTAAGCTTTAAATCTAAAGCATCAAGTAGTCGTTTGGTATCTAACTCACTTAAACCAGTTTCCATATCGCTGTAATAATTATAGTTTTTATACTTTGAAAAATCTGTTCCTTTTTCAAAATCATAGTTTACATAAATTGGAGAACAAGCAGACACTAATAATATTAAAATAATAGATTTAAGAAATTTCATAGCACTAATTTTTTTATAAATTTAATCAAAAATTATTCCATACTACTCAACCAATTCTCTAAAATAATTTGCAAAATCCAAATAGTATTTAGATATTTGTCTAAATACCTAAATAATGAATTACCTATTTAAGGCACTTAATGATGAAACTAGAAGGCAAATTTTAGAAATGCTTAAAGTAAAAGATATGACTGCTGGAGAAATTGCTGAGGCTTTTAATATTTCAAAACCAAGTATTTCACATCATTTAGACATATTAAAAAGAGCCGATTTAATTTTTGGTGAAAAAGTAGGACAGTTTATAACCTACTCTATAAATACTACTATTTTAGAAGATGTTTTACAATGGATAATAACCTTAAAAAAATAATATAATGAATCTAAAAAGAGAAATACCATTGATTACAATTGTTTTAATTCCTTTTATTTATTTAGCTTATATATGGAATTCTTTACCAGAAACAGTTCCAACACATTGGAATTACAAAGGTGAAATAGATGCTTGGGGTAAGAAATCATCATTAATACTAATTATGTTTTTATTACCCGTTCTCACCTACGTACTTTTCTCAATAATACCATTTATTGATCCAAAGAAAAAGATACAGGCTATGGAAAATAAATACCATAACTTAAAATTTATGATGACACTTTTCATGTCTGCATTAGCCATATTCATTATATATAGTGTAAAAGAACAATCTATTACAAACCCAGCATTTATAATACTCGCCATAGGTTTATTATATATCATTTTAGGAAATTATATGAAAACCTTAAAAGCAAATTATTTTATAGGAATTAGAACACCATGGACTTTAGAAAACGAAACCGTTTGGAAAAAAACGCACGCTTTGGCAGGAAAACTTTGGTTTATAGGAGGATTAGCAATAATCATCTCTAGCCTTACAACCAATAAAAACTTTAATAGTATTTTCTTTATTTCAATTACTATCATTATCGCAGTTATTCCTCTAATCTATTCATTCTTAGAATTCAATAAAATTAAAGCAAACTCTTAAATACATAAATATGAAATTTTATATATCTATACTACTTACAATTACATGTTCATCTTTAATCTATTCACAAACAAATAGACCACAAGACCCTAAAGAACCCTATAATTATATTTCTGAAGATATATATTTTATGAATATTGAAGCAGATAGCATAAAATTAGCAGGAACATTAACACTACCAAAAAACAAGGAAAAACCAATTGTTGCCATTTTAATTTCAGGGTCCGGTCCTCAAAATAGAAATAGCGAATTAGCACCATTTAATCACAGACCGTTTTTAGTAATTTCAGATTATTTAACAAATAACGGTATCGCAGTTTTGAGGTATGACGATAGAGGAATTGCCAAATCTGACGGTGATTTTGGAAGTGCCACAACGCTTGATTTAGCTTCTGATGTTGACGCAGCCATAGCCTACTTAAAAACCAGAAATGACATTGATACTACTAAAATTGGATTGATTGGGCATAGCGAAGGCGGATTAATAGCTCCCATTGTAGCTTCTAAAAACGATGCTGTAGCTTTTGCTGTTTTACTTGCAGGCACCGGCGTAAATGGAGCAACAATTTTAGAAACACAATCGAGAAGAGCTGCCGAATTAGCTGGAGCACCAAAAGCTATGCTAGATGAAAATGAAAAATTAACAACTATTATTTATGGTATTATAGGAAGTGAAACTGACGAAGAAATAATAAAAACAAAAATAACAACTGCATTAAACGATTTTAAAACAAACAACCCTACTTCACCAATTTCGGCTGCCATAACTCCAACGATGATTGAACAACAATTAAGTATGCTAAAGTCGAAATGGCTACTTAATTTTATAAGATTAGAACCAAAAGAGTATTTAGAAAAAACAACTTGTCCTGTTTTAGCTTTAAATGGAAGTAAAGATTTTCAAGTATTACCAGAAATTAATTTAAATGGCATTAAAAATGGATTAGAAATAGCGGGGAACAAAGATGTAACTATTATGGAATTGGAAGGCTTAAACCATTTATTTCAAACTGCCGAAACCGGAAGCATGCAAGAATATGGTGAAATTGAAGAAACTTTTTCACCTGTAGCTTTAGAAATTATAAGAGATTGGATTTTAAAACGCTTTTAATTACTCATCTTCCTTTTTATCAACAGATTTAGTTAAAGCTGAGGATATAATGCCTGTTGGAATAGCCACTATCCCTAAACCTATCATTAATATGACAAAGGTAAAAACTTTACCTCCCACAGTTATTGGATATACATCGCCATAACCAACCGTGGTTAAAGTGATAATTGCCCACCATAAACTATCAAAAATAGATGAAAAATGTTCTGGTTGTGCTTGATTTTCAAAATAATAGATTCCTACCGCAGAAAAATAAATTAGGATTAATGTAATAAATATAAACAGAAAAATTTCTTCTTTGGCTGATTTTATAGCTCTTGTAAAATGATTCATTGCCCTATTATATCGAACCAATTTTAATATTCTGAATAATCGCAAAAATCGTAAAGCTCTCAACGAGCGCAAATCAACACCAAATGACAAGTAAAAAGGTAGAATAGCAAGAAAATCAATAATACCGAAAAAGCTGAATATAAATTTTGGTTTGCTATCTGCTACATAAATTCTTAAAAGGTATTCTAAAGAAAATATAATGACACTAAACAACTCTATTGATTGAAGAATCGTTCTTGTTTGTGGCTTTAAACCTGGAATCGTTTCAATAGAAAAAGTAATAACAGATAATAAAATTAAGGCTTGAATAAAAAAAGCAAAGTATCTGCTTTTTCTATTATCATTAATTTCTACAATACTCTTTATAAATTGTTTCATGGGAAACTATTATTGTATGATAAAAAAACGAAAAAAAATTGACTTAAATGATAATCAAACCGTTTAATCATTCAGCATTTTCCACAACATATCTTTCAGTTGTGTAAGTCCTTGTTGTGCTACCGATGAAATAAATACATATGGAATTGGAAGTTCGTTGTCCAATTCTTCTTTAAGCTCTGCTTTCAATTCATCATCAAGCAGATCACTTTTTGAAACAGCTATAATACGTTCTTTGTCAAGCATTTCTGGATTATAGCGACGCAATTCATCTAATAAGATATCATACTGTTTTTTAATATCATCTGCATCTGCAGGAATTAAAAACAGTAAAATGGAGTTTCGCTCTATATGACGTAAGAAGTAATGCCCTAAACCTTTTCCTTCAGCGGCACCTTCAATAATCCCTGGAATATCTGCCATCACAAAAGTCTGGAAATCTCGATATTCTACAATGCCTAAATTGGGTTTCAACGTAGTAAATTCATAATCCGCAATTTTTGGTTTTGCAGAAGTAACCACAGAGAGCAAAGTTGATTTCCCAGCATTAGGAAACCCTACCAATCCAACATCGGCAAGTAATTTTAATTCTAAAGTAACATGTCTTTCTTCCAAGGGTAAACCAGGTTGTGCATAACGTGGCGTTTGATTGGTAGATGTTTTAAAATGCCAGTTTCCAAGTCCGCCTTTACCTCCTTCAGCAATAATTCTTTCTTCACCTTGCTCGGTAATTTCAAAAAGAACATCATTGGTTTCAGTATCTCTAACAACTGTTCCTAAAGGGACATCAACATACATATCTTCACCATCAGCACCTGTACTTCTACTTTTACTGCCATGAGAACCATGACCAGCACGAACATGTTTTTTAAATTTTAAAGAAAAAAGAGTCCAAAGATTTGAATTTCCTTTAAGAATAACATGACCTCCACGACCACCATCGCCACCATCAGGTCCACCTTTGGTAATATACTTTTCGCGATGTAAATGCACAGAGCCTTTACCTCCGTTTCCAGAAGATACATACATTTTTACGTAATCAACAAAATTTCCCTCTGTCATGATTTTTATCATTCCCGCGAAGGCGGGAATCTTTTAAATTGAAGTTCTATTATAAATAAAACAGTAATATTAATAAATTCAGAATTTTTGTTCATCAAATTTCCGCCTTCGCGGGAATGACAATTACAAATTATCAATCGCACCACTCAAACGTAGTGTAATATCTTCAATACTGCCAACACCATCTACTCCAAAATATTTATCTTGTGCAGAATAGTAATCTTTTAGAATAGCAGTTTTATTATAATATTCTGTAATTCTATTTCTAATAATAGATTCGTCAGCATCATCTTTTCGGCCACTAGTTTTTCCACGTTCAAGTAAACGCTTAACTAAAATTTCATCATCAACTTCTAAAGCTATCATCGCATTTATTTGCGAGTCTTTACTATCCATTAATTTATCTAGCGCATCCGCTTGTGCATTGGTACGTGGAAAACCATCAAATATAAATCCTTCGGCATCGGTATTTTTTTCAACTTCAGCTTCTAACATATCTATAGTGACTTGGTCTGGAACCAATTCTCCTTTATCCATGTAAGATTTGGCTAACATACCTAAAGCCGTTTCGTTTTTAATATTATATCTAAAAACATCGCCTGTGGAAATGTGTACTAAGTTATATTTTTCCTTTAAGAAATTTGCTTGAGTTCCTTTTCCAGCTCCTGGAGGGCCAAATAGCACTAAATTCGTCATGTATTGTGTCTCTTTTATTTGATATACTTCTGGAATATCTCTTCCCAATCCATCATAATCTAAACCGTAACCAACTATAAATTTATTAGGAATTTCTATACCAACATAATGTAATTTAAAGTCTTTTTTATAAGCTTCAGGTTTGTAAAATAATGTGGCAATTTTTAGAGTTTTTACATTTTCATTTTCAAAAATGCGATGTACTTCTGCCAATGTATTTCCGGTATCAATAATATCTTCTAAAATAATAACCGTTCTACCTGATAAATCTTGAGTAAGTCCAATTAATCGTTGAATATCCTCACTAGATTTTACACCTTCGTAGGATGCTAACTTAATAAAAGTAACTTCACACGGCTTAGGATATTTTTTTACAAAATCGCTTACCACCATAAAAGAGCCATTCAAAATACCGATGAAAACAGGAATTTCATCACCTATATCGTCAGCAATTTGACCAACCATTTTAGTTAAAGCATTATCAATTTCTTTAGCAGAAATAAATGGTTTAAAATATTTATCGTGAAGCTTTATCAAGGTTATTATTTTTTCAAGATGCAAAGATAATCAATAGATTAGCTAATAACGATTTTTTGATTTACGATTTAGGAACTATTTTAAGATTTAAGTGTATTTTTGCGTAACCTTATTTAATTTCAGTAAAAAGTATTTAAATGAATTACTTTTCTTCAAATTTCAAACTCGGTATTTTAGGTGGTGGCCAATTGGGTAAAATGCTGCTTTACAATACCAGAAAGTTTGATATTTATACCTGTGTTTTAGAAGCTAATAATGATGCGCCATGCAAAATAGCTTGTAATGAATTTCATTTAGGAAGTTTAATGGATTATGATGCTGTTTATAACTTTGGAAAACAAGTTGATTTGCTAACTATTGAAATTGAAAATGTAAATATTGATGCACTTGAAGCGTTAGAAAAAGACGGTATAAAAGTTTATCCGTCTTCAAAAACATTGAGAACTATTCAAAACAAAGCAAAGCAAAAGTTGTTTTATATAGATCATAATTTACCAACTGCCCCTTTTTCGCGTTTTGCCTATCTTTCTGAAATTGAAGATGCCGTTGAAAATGGCGGTTTAAAGTTTCCTTTTGTGTGGAAAGCTGCGCAATTTGGTTATGATGGAACCGGTGTAAAAGTAGTAAGAAAACTTTCTGATTTGGAAGACTTGCCAAAAGGTGAATGCATCGCTGAAAATTTGGTGCCTTTTAAAAATGAATTGGCGGTTATTGTTGCTAGAAATCCATCTGGAGAAACTAAAACATATCCTGTTGTTGAGATGGAATTTCACCCAGAAGCCAACCAAGTGGAATATGTGATTTGTCCTGCAAGAATTTCTGATAAAGTTTCTCAAAAAGCACAGGAAATCGCTTTGAAAACCTCAAAAGCATTCAATCATGTTGGGTTATTGGCTGTTGAAATGTTTCAAACACAAAACGACGATATTTTAATTAATGAAGTCGCTCCTCGCCCTCATAACTCTGGTCATCAAACTATTGAAGCCAGTTATACATCGCAATTTGAACAACATTTAAGAGCTATTTTAGATTTACCTTTGGGGCGAACTGATAGTAAAGTTGGAGGTGTAATGGTAAACTTAGTTGGCGCAGAAGGTTATACAGGTGCTGTGGTTTATGAAAACATAGAATCTATAATGAAAATGGACGGTGTAACACCGCATATTTATGGAAAAAAACAAACGCGGCCGTTTCGTAAAATGGGACATGTTACCATAGTAAATGAAGATTTGAATGAAGCACGAAAAATTGCTGAGGAAGTTAAAAAAACTATTAAAGTAATAAGCAAATAATTATGAGCAAAGTAGGCGTTATTATGGGAAGTAAAAGTGATCTTCCGGTTATGCAAGAGGCGATTGATATTTTAAAAGGTTTTGATATTGAAGTAGAAGTTGATATTGTTTCTGCACACAGAACTCCAGAAAAATTATACGATTATGGTAAAAATGCGCATCTCAGAGGTTTTTCAGTTGTTATTGCTGGTGCTGGTGGAGCTGCACATTTACCAGGTATGATTGCTTCACTATCTCCATTACCTGTTATTGGTGTTCCTGTAAAAAGCAGTAATTCTATTGATGGTTGGGATTCTGTACTTTCTATTCTTCAAATGCCTGGTGGCGTTCCTGTAGCTACTGTAGCTTTAAATGGGGCGAAAAATGCTGGTATTTTAGCTGCACAAATTATTGGGTCTTCTGACAAATGTGTTTTAGACAAAATTCTAGCTTACAAGGAAGGTTTAAAAATAAAAGTAAACGAATCAGCTAAAAATTTATAACAAAAAAAAGCCCCGAACGTAATTCGAGGCTTTTGTAGCTATTAACAATAATTCTTTGAGTTAGTCACTCTTTAAATTGTCGTTGGCTAATGTATAAAAAAAATTATTATGTACGCATAATACATTAAAAAAAATAACATATTCTCATTAAAATGCTAAAAAAGTCATTAATTATACCGTTCAACACACCATTTAATACGCCTCCATTCTCTAAAATTCAAAATGAAGATTATCTTCCTACAATAAAAGAAGCCATTAAATTGGCGAAAAAAGAGATTGGTGCAATTGTAAATAACAAAGAAAAACCTTCATTTGAAAATACTATTGAAGCATTAGAATTTTCTGGAGAGCAATTGGATAGAATTTCAAGTATTTTCTTCAACTTAAACTCGGCAGAAACAAATGAAACTATTCAAAAAATAGCTCAAGAAGTATCACCGCTTTTATCAGAGTTTAGTAATGACATTACATTAAATAAAGACTTATTTAAGCGTGTTAAAGTGGTTTATGATTCTCAAAATGAATTAAAATTAACCACTGAACAACAAACACTCCTTGATAAAAAGTATAAAAGTTTTTCAAGAAATGGGGCTAATTTATTCGAAGATAAAAAGGAAAAACTAAGAGAGATAGATAAAAAACTGAGTCAGTTAAAATTAAAATTTGGAGAAAACATATTAGCAGAAACCAATAAATTTGAAATGCTAATTACAGATGAAAACGATTTATCTGGTTTACCCGACGGTACAAAAGAGGCTGCTAAACAATTAGCTGAATCTAAAGAAAAAGAAGGTTGGTTATTCACTTTAGACTACCCGAGTTATATCCCTTTTGTGACTTATGCAGATAATCGTGAGTTACGAAAAAAGATATCTCTTGCTGCTGGATCAAAAGCCTTTAAAAATGATGATTTAGACAATCAAGAAAATGTGCTTCAAATTGTAAAACTTAGGCATGAACGTGCAAATTTGTTAGGCTACAAAACACATGCACATTTTGTATTAGAAGAACGCATGGCAGAAACCCCGGAGACTGTTTTAAAGTTTTCGAATGACCTTTTAGAAAAAGCAAAACCAGCCGCCGAACGTGAGTTTAAAAACCTTGAAAATTTCGCTAAAGATTTAGATAATATTGACAGGTTAGAAAAATGGGATGGTGCTTATTATTCTGAAAAGCTGAAACAAAAGTTATTCAGTTTAGATGATGAGAAATTGAAACCTTATTTCAAATTAGAAAACGTTATCAATGGTGCGTTTACAATAGCCAATAAATTATTCGATTTAAATTTTGAAGAAATTAATACGATTGACAAATATCATGCAGATGTTTTAACATACAAAATAATAGACAACAAAGGCGATTTAGTGTCTATATTTTATGCCGATTTTTTCCCAAGAACGGGAAAACGTAATGGTGCGTGGATGACATCCTACAAACCACAATATATAAAAGACGGAGAAAATAGCAGGCCACATGTTTCCATAGTTTGCAACTTTACAAAACCTACCAAAAGCAAACCTTCTTTGTTAACTTTTAATGAAGTCACTACCCTATTTCATGAATTTGGGCATGCACTTCATGGTATGTTAGCTAACACCACCTACCCAAGTTTATCGGGAACTAGCGTGTTTTGGGATTTTGTTGAATTGCCAAGTCAGGTGATGGAAAACTGGTGTTTCGAAAAAGAAGCTCTAGAATTATTTGCTAAACATTATGAAACCGGAGAAGTAATTCCGATGGATTTAGTAGAAAAAATAAAAGAATCCGCAACCTTTCATGAAGGGATGCAAACACTTAGACAATTAAGTTTTGGATTGTTAGATATGAGTTGGCATGGGCAAGATCCATCAAAAATATCTGATGTAAAAGCACACGAATCTAAATCATTTAAAAACACATCGCTATATCCTGAAACCAAAGAAACTTGTATGAGTACTTCTTTTTCTCATATATTTCAAGGTGGTTATTCTTCTGGGTATTACAGTTATAAATGGGCTGAAGTTTTAGATGCCGATGCTTTTGAATATTTTAAAGAAGCAGGAGTTTTCAATAAAACGGTTGCCAATAAATTTAAAGACAACGTACTTTCTAAAGGTGGTACAGAAAACCCAATGACGCTTTATAAACGTTTTAGAGGACAAGAACCGAAGCCTGAAGCTTTGTTGAAACGCGCTGGTTTGGTTGACATAAACTAATTTTAAGAAGGTTGAATTTGATAATTTAACCTTTTTTAAAAATAAATTTTCAATAATTATTGAAAGTTCAGAAATAATTATTATATTTACGTATGAAATACCAAGAAGCACAAGAAAAATTTATTAGCACATGGGGAAGCTTAGGCACATTATGGGGCATAAACAAAGCTATGGCGCAAATACAATCGCTACTTTTTATTTCTACTAAATCACTTTCTATGGAAGAAATCATGGAAGAACTAAAAATTTCTCGTGGTAATACTAGTATGAATTTAAGGCAGTTAATGGATTGGGGTATTGTTACTAAGGAACTCATTCCTGGCGAAAGAAAAGAGTTTTTTACTACTGAAAAAGATGTTCAAGAACTCGCAAGACATATTGCTAAAGAACGTAGCCGAAGAGAAATAAAACCTGTAATTAAGATTTTAAAAGACGTCTCTTCTATTAAAGATGATGGCACAGAAAAAACTAAAGAACTAATTAAACAAACCAAAGCGTTACATGATTTAGCTGAAACAGCAGATGCGATGATGAACAAAATTGTAAATCAAGAACAAAACTGGATTACTAAATCTTTATTAAAACTAATCAAATAAAAAAATTTAAAATATACTTTCAATAATTTCTGAAATTTTAAAAACTAAATATTGATGCTAAAAAAAATACTAAACTTATTCATCGCAATTGTTTGGTTTGCTAACGGTTTTTTTTGCAAAATTCTAAATCTTGTACCAAGACACCAAGAGATAGTTGAAAGCATACTAGAAACAAATCATTCAAGAACAATTACTATAATAATTGGGCTTTCAGAAATTATAATGGCAATCTGGGTTATAAGTAATTATAAATCAAAATTTAATGCCATAAGTCAAATTATAATAGTTGCAACAATGAATATTATAGAATTTACATTAGCACCTAATTTACTACTTTGGGGAAAGTTAAATGCGCTATTCGCTTTCCTATTTATCTTACTTGTATATTATACTAATTTTAAATTACATAAAAAACATGTTATCATTTCTTAAAAACCATCCATTTGCCGTTGAAGCTTTTTTTGAAAGTTCACTTGTACTAACTTTTGCAATTCTAAAGGAGGAGCTACAAGGCTTAATTCCTGAGTGTTTAGAATTAGATACTTTTCAAGACAAATATGCTTTTGTTGCAGTTGCCATGGTACAAACAAAAGATTTAAGACCAAAAGGATTTCCAAAATTTATGGGAAATGACTTTTTTTTAATTGGCTTTCGCATATTTGTTCGTTATACAACAACAAAGGGGAAATGTTTGCGAGGTTTATACATTATAAAATCTGAAACTAATAAACAAAAAATGCAAATTATGGGTAATATTTTTACGCATTATAACTATACTACAACAGATATAAAACAAGACATAAAAGATAATACAAGACAAATATCATCTATTAAATCTAACTTTAAAATTGAATTAGATACTACTAAAAGTGATGACATAGAATTACCAGAAAACTCACCATTCACAAACTGGAAAGAAGCAAGAAGATATGCAGGACCTTTACCATTCACTTTCACATATAACGAGAAAACAAAAGAGGTTTTAATCATTGAAGGTGTTAGACAAAACTGGAAACCCAGTGCTGTAAAATTAAACAATTATAATATTGGTTTCTTAAAAAAGCTAAAACTAAAAAATCCAGTTCTTGCAAATGCATTTATTATCGAAAATATACCATATTATTGGAAAAAAGGAAGAATAGAATTATGGAAATAGAAAGAAAAAAATTTCAAGGCGTTTTAAATATACTAAGCTTTAATAGGCATTTTTATATTTATGGTTTAATTGTTTTAGCACTTATAATTGCCAGCCATCAAATATTTCAATGGTCAAACGCTTTACTTTGGGTAGTTATTGCTGCATTTACTTATGGGTTGTTAATGCCATTAGTTGTTTCAGCTTACGTATATGATTTTTCAGGATATTATGATTTTAATTGGTTAAAAAAATTAAATATTGAGGACTCAAATACAAAACAACTCGTTAATATTAATGCTGGTTTTGATGAAACAAGTTTTTTAATTAAAAATAACTTCCCAAAATCAAATTTAAATGTATTCGATTTTTACAATGCAGACAATCACACAGAACCTGCAATAATTAGAGCTAGAAAAGTAAGTTTAGTGTATCCAAATACACAACAAATAAAATCTGACATTATTCCTCTAAAAAATGAATGTGTAGATGTGATTTTTTTATTATCCGCAGCTCATGAAATAAGATCTCAGCAAGAGAAAATTCAGTTTTTAAAAGAATGCCACAGACTATGTAAAACTGATGGTAAAGTAATTATGGTAGAACATTTACGTGATTTTCCAAACTTTTTAGCTTTCTCAATTGGGTTTACTCATTTTTTTTCAAGAAATACATGGAGAAAAGCCTTTGAAAATGCTGGTTTTTCAACATTCGAAGAAACAAAGTTCACTTCATTTATGTCTATACTCAACTGTAAATCATAATTATTCAATCTTTATATAATGACATTTCACTTAAATATTATTGGTAGTCTTTTTATAGCATTAGCTTTTATTCATATACCATTTCCAAAATATTTCAAATGGAATATTGAACTTAAATCATTGAGTTTGATTAATAAGCAAATGATGATTGTTCATACTATTTTTATAGCAATAACAGTCTTTCTTATGGGGCTATTACTTTTAACAAGTTCAATAGAACTTATTGAAACGAATCTTGGTAAAAAAATATCATTAGGTTTAGGGATATTTTGGTCAATTAGATTAATTTTTCAACTTTTTGGCTATTCATCAAAACTGTGGAAAGGAAAATTATTTGAAACAGTTGTCCATGTTGTATTTACTATATTTTGGACTTACGTTAGTACAATTTTTCTAATTATCTATTTTCAATAACACATGCATTTTAAAGGATTTACTAAAAGATAGAATATTCATTTTTTTACCTTATTTTTGAGTTCAAAGAAAATTTGCTACAATAATGCCCAACCATCAAATAAACCCAAATAAGTGGATCGATTTATATTCCGATTACTTATTTAACTTTACCATATCACGTGTAAGCGATAGAGAAATAGCACAAGATTTGGTACAAGATACTTTTTTGGCGGGTTTAAAATCTATGAAAAACTTTAAAGGAGAAGCTAGCGAACGCACTTGGCTAATTTCTATTTTAAAACGAAAAATTATTGATCACTACCGTAAAATAAATTCTAAAAAAGGAAAAGCCGAAGTACGCATGCGTTATAATAGCGATACTGAAAGTGAAGGCGATTGGTTGGAAGAACGTGTAGCAGACCCTTTTGATAAAACTGCAGAAGATAGTATGCAAAATGAAGAGCTTGGTGATGCCATACACAATTGCTTAAGCAAATTACCACAAAAACAAGCCGATGTTTTTAAAATGAAAACCATTCAAGGTTTTGAAACCGAAGTAATTTGTAATGAACTAAACATAACAGCGTCTAACCTATGGGTAATTATACACAGAGCACGAACTGCTCTGGCTGATTGCCTAAAAGAAAATTGGTTTTAATTATGAGTAAAATTAAGGTTATGATTCCTTGTGAAGAAGCAAACCACACCTGCGATAAAACACAATATAAAGAAGCTACGCTTTGGGAAAAAATTAAGCTAAATATACATCTTATTTATTGTAGAGCCTGCAGAAAATATACCAAAAACAATACGAATCTTACAAATACTATAAAAAGCTCTAAAGTAGAATGTTTAGATAATGATTGTAAAGAAAAGATGAAAAAAGAATTTGATGACGCTTTAAAAGAACATTCAATTTAATAAAAAAACAATAGTAGCAAAAAAAGCCAAAATATAGGTATTCCCTCCACCCAAAATGCACTATAATATTTACTTTGTTCAATTTTAGCAAAAACTAAAAGTAAAAGTGTAAAAACTGTAATAGTTAGTAAAATCGCAATTTTATATATCTCCGTTTCATCTTTAAAAAAATCCAAAAAGAAAAATACAATTAAAAGTAAAGCACCTATAATTTTAGTCTGCTTCATCCCTATTTTTTGAGGCACAGTTGAAAGCTTTAAACTATCATATCGTAAATCTCCAATTTCAAAAGGCAACATCAAAACTACTATAAAAACATAACGCTGTATTGCTGTTATTATAATATCTGTATTTATATCGTAATCATTATTCATTAAAGGAAGAAAAACAGTAACACCGCACCAAACAAGAGCTATCAAATAAATTTTGAGACCACCAATAGTTCTTAAATTATGCTGACTATCTAAAAACAGACGCTTTGGCAAAAACGGAATAGCATAAAAAAATGTAATTATACCTAAAACAACTATACCTAAAAGTGTTTCAACGTGTAATTTTAGCCCATAATAAAGCATTAAAATAAAACTGAGAAAAGAAAAAATTTGGATAGCTTTTAACCAATTTGTTAGGCTTCTATGATGAAATTTCGCAATCCCAAAATACTTCACAAAATTATAACCAGTTATAGATGCATAAAATACAAAATACAAGATGTTTTCATCATAAGAAATATCAAATTCTAATAGCGTAATCCAAGTTAGCGAATACACCGATAAAGCTACATGAATACTACTATTTATATAAAAATTAAAAAGCTGTTTTAGAACCTTCATAAGGTAAAAATACATAAACTGTTAATAACGTTTGCAAATGGTTAAAAAACTTTACTTTTTTGGCTATAAAACATGTTAATTATTACTTATTTTTGCAAATAAAATAACAAATTGCAACTTAAATGAATACAAACGCTTTTGCATTGCGTCATATTGGTCCGAGAGCCGACGATCAAAACCTTATGTTAAAAACTATAGGTGTAGCCTCGTTAGACCAATTAATTTCTGAAACAATTCCTAACGATATTCGCTTAAAAAATGGGCTAAATTTAGATGAGCCTATGACTGAATATGAATATTTACTTCATATTCATGAGCTTTCAAAAAAGAACAAAGCCTATAAAACGTATATTGGTTTAGGGTATCACCCTACCATAATGCCAGCGGTTATTCAACGAAATATTCTTGAAAACCCAGGTTGGTACACGGCTTACACACCTTATCAAGCAGAAATTGCACAAGGAAGACTTGAAGCACTTTTAAATTTTCAAACGATGGTTATCGACCTTACAGGAATGGAAATTGCAAATGCGTCTTTACTTGATGAAAGTACTGCGGCGGCAGAAGCTATGAGTTTATTGTTTGCTGTTCGTGAACGTGACCAGAAAAAAGCTGGTATCAATAAGTTTTTTGTTTCAGAAAATATATTACCGCAAACACTTTCATTACTACAAACACGTGCCACACCAATAGGTATAGAATTAGTTGTTGGTAATGAAGAAAAATTTGATTTTTCATCAGAATTCTTCGGTGCTATTTTACAATATCCAGGAAAAGATGGTCAAATTACCAATATAAAATCATTTATTGAACAGGCTAATACTGCACAAATTAAAGTTGCTGTTTCGGCCGATTTTTTAAGCCTAGTAAAACTTGAAGCTCCAGGTAAATTTGGAGCTGATGTTGTAGTGGGTACTACGCAACGTTTTGGAATTCCTATGGGTTATGGTGGTCCGCATGCGGCATTTTTCGCTACCAAAGAAGCCTACAAACGCGACTTACCAGGTCGTATTATTGGCGTAACAAAAGATGCTAATGGCAACCGCGCTTTGCGTATGGCATTGCAAACACGTGAACAGCATATTAAACGTGATAAAGCGACATCAAATATTTGTACAGCTCAGGTACTTCTGGCTGTTATGGCTAGTATGTATGGGGTTTATCATGGACCAAAAGGCTTAAGTTTTATAGCTGATACTATACATAACAAAACGGCAACCTTAGCAAATGCCTTAGAAAAATTAGGATATTATCAAATAAACACCTCTTATTTTGATACGCTTCAAATAAAAACAAAGGCAAAAACCATTAAAAAAATAGCTACTGAGAAAAAAGTGAATTTGTTCTATGCAGATAAAGAAACTGTAACCATTTCAGTAAATGAAACCACTTCTATTAGAGACCTCAATTATTTAATTTCTGTTTTTGCTGAAGCTGTTGAAAAAGAAACGATTGTTATTTCTACTCTTGAGAAAGCTGAAAATATTGATAAATCAATACAAAGAACGTCAGGTTTCTTAACTGAACCTGTTTTTAACACCTATCATTCAGAAACCGAATTGATGCGTTATATAAAATCTTTAGAACGTAAAGATTTGGCTTTAAATCACTCGATGATTTCTCTAGGATCTTGTACTATGAAATTAAATGCAGCTTCAGAAATGCTGCCTTTAAGTATTTTTAAATGGGCAAATATTCATCCTTTTGTTCCCGAAAAACAAGCTAAAGGCTACCTAACTGTTTTAAAAGAATTAGAAGATCAATTAACAGAAATTACCGGTTTTGCAGGAACTTCTTTGCAACCAAACTCTGGAGCACAAGGCGAATTTGCTGGATTAATGGTCATAAAAGCATACCATGAATCTCGTGGCGAGCATCATAGAAATATTTGCTTAATACCATCTTCGGCACACGGAACAAATCCTGCGAGTGCTGTTATGGCCGGCATGCAAGTGGTGGTAACAAAATCTACCGAAGAAGGTAATATTGATGTTGAAGATTTACGCCAAAAAGCAGAATTGCATTCAGCAAATTTATCTGCATTAATGGTTACATATCCATCTACTCATGGTGTTTACGAATCGGCTATTAAAGAAATTACGCAAATAATACATGATAACGGTGGACAAGTTTATATGGATGGCGCAAATATGAATGCCCAAGTTGGCTTAACAAATCCTGGAAATATAGGCGCGGATGTTTGTCACCTTAATTTACATAAAACCTTTGCTATACCTCATGGTGGCGGTGGTCCTGGTGTTGGCCCTATTTGTGTTGCACAACAATTAGTTCCTTTTTTACCTGGAAACCCTATCATCAAAACTGGAGGAGACCAAGCTATTACAGCTATTTCTGGAGCGCCTTTTGGCTCTGCTTTAGCTTGCTTAATATCATATGGTTACATAAAAATGTTAGGCGCTGAAGGTTTAACAGAATCTACTAAAATGGCTATTCTAAATGCCAATTACATTAAAAAGCGTTTAGAAGGTAGTTTTGAAACACTGTATTCTGGCGAGAAAGGTCGTGCAGCACACGAAATGATTATAGACTGTCGCCCTTTTAAAGAACACGGTATAGAAGTTGTTGATATTGCAAAACGTTTGATGGATTATGGTTTTCATGCACCAACTGTATCTTTTCCCGTTGCTGGAACGATGATGATTGAACCTACAGAAAGTGAGAGTAAAGCAGAAATGGATCGTTTTTGTGATGCTATGATTTCTATTAAAAAAGAAATTGATAATGTTTCAAAAGATGATGAAAACAATGTTTTAAAAAATGCACCACATACGCTAGATATGATTACTGCCAACGAATGGTATTTACCTTATTCTCGTGAGAAAGCTGCATTTCCATTAGATTATGTAAGAGACAATAAATTTTGGCCATCTGTAAGACGTGTTGATGATGCTTATGGCGATAGAAATTTAATCTGTTCATGTGTGCCTATTGAGGCTTATGCAGAAGCATAAATAACCTGTTGGACGTCGTAATTTATAGCAAAACCAAATAGGCTATTAATAAAAAGCTTTGTAATTTAGTATGCATACACAGCAATAATAGTAATTTTTCCATTTATGAGTATTAAAATCACTGGCACAGGAAGTTATATTCCAGCAATTATTGAGACCAATGAAAATTTTCACAATCATAAGTTTTTAAACAGCGATGGCACTGTTATAAACGCTCCAAACGAAGTCATTGTCAAAAAATTTAAGGCAATTACTGGTATTGACGAGCGTCGATACGCTAAAAATCATTTGAACACTTCAGATATGGCATCTTTCGCAGCTGAAAAAGCTATTGAAGATGCTAAAATTAATCGTGAAGACATTGATTATATCATCGTAGCACACAATTATGGTGATCTAAGGCATAATAGTATTCAAAGTGATACCGTGCCAAGTATAGCATCCAGAGTAAAACACCTTCTACAAATTAAAAACCCAAAATGCGTGGGCTACGACATCCTTTTTGGTTGCCCAGGATGGATTGAAGGTGTTATTCAAGCCAATGCGTTTATAAAATCTGGTATTGCTAAAAAATGTTTAGTAATTGGTGCAGAAACACTTTCTAGAGTAATTGATCCCTTCGATCGAGATTCTATGATATATAGTGATGGTGCTGGTGCTACTATTTTAGAATCTACAAATGATGAAGGTGGTATTATCGCTCACGAAACGGCTACTTATGCATTAGATGAAGCACATTTTATATATTTCGGTGAAACAAATAATCATGAAGAAAAGGATAACCGGCGATACATAAAAATGTATGGCAGAAAGATTTATGAATTTGCTTTGAACAATGTGCCATTAGCCATGAAATCTTGTTTAGATAAAAGCGGTATTGATATATTAGAAGTGAAGAAAATATTGATTCATCAAGCTAACGAAAAAATGGATGAAGCTATCGTAAAACGTTTTTATGAGCTTTATAATTTAGCTATGCCAAAGGGTATTATGCCTATGACTATTGGAAAATTAGGAAATTCTAGCGTTGCCACAGTTCCTACTTTATATGATATGATTATTAAAGGAAACCTTGAAAATCAAGAAATAAATAAAGGCGATATTATTATTTTAGCCAGCGTTGGCGCAGGAATGAATATAAATGCCATAGTTTATAAACATTAATAATGTACGAGAAAAGTTTTCCAAACAAACGTTTTAAGCATACCATTCAATTTTTAGAAAAGCATATTCAAAATTCTGAAACCATTTTAGATTTGGGTGTCGTAAATCCGTTTACCAAAATCATGTTAGAACATGGTTTTTCAGTTGAAAACACGAAAGGTGAAGATTTAGATGTGGATACTTCAACCATTCAAAAATCTAATGCAAATGTTGTTACAGCGTTTGAAATTTTCGAGCATTTATTATCTCCTTTTACAGTTTTAAAATCTATAAAATCAGATAAATTAGTTGCCAGTATTCCACTTAAACTATGGTTTTCTTCAGCGTATAGAAGTAAAACTGATATGCTAGACAGACATTATCACGAATTTGAAGATTGGCAATTCGATTGGCTTTTAGAAAAAGCTGGATGGAAAATTATAGATAGACAGAAATGGACGAATCCAACTAAAAAACTAGGTATTCGCCCTATTTTACGATGGTTTACACCAAGATATTATATCGTTTATGCAGAAAGAGCTTAACTTTGAATATTAAACTTTAAGCTTTTGGATTTTTACATTATCATTCCTGCACACAACGAAGAATCTTCTATCGGACTTACTTTAGATTCTTTGGCAAATCAAACGCTTCTGCCAAAAAAGCTCATAATTGTTAATGATAATTCAACTGATAAAACTCAAGATATTGTTGAAGCTTACGCTGAAAAACATCGGTTTATATCTTTAATAAATTCAAAATCTTCAAATCAACATTTACCAGGTTCAAAAATAATTAATGCGTTTTATAAAGGTTTTGAAGCATTAGATGAAAACTTTGATGTGATTTGTAAATTTGATGCCGATTTAATTTTTCCGGATAACTATTTAGAGCAAATCGCTTTTCATTTCAACCAAAACAACAAACTGGGAATGGTTTCGGGGTTTTGTTACATAGAAAAAAATGGTAATTGGATTCTTGAAAACCTAACTCGAAAAGATCACATTCGTGGTGCGCTAAAAGCCTACAAAAAAGATTGTTTCTTACAGATTGGGAAACTAAAACGGTCTATGGGTTGGGATACCGTTGATGAATTACTGGCTAAATTTTATGGATGGGACATTTTAACTGATGAATCACTTCATGTAAAACACCTAAAACCAACTGGAATAAGTTACAACAAAGCCTCAAAATATTTGCAAGGTGAAGCTATGTACAAAATGCGTTATGGTTTTGTAATCACTTTTATTTCAGCATTAAAATTGGCTTATAAAAAGCGAAGTGTTTCTTTATTTAAAGATTATATAGCTGGTTATTTTAAAGCAAAAAAAAGTAATATAGCCTTTTTAGTTTCCAAAAAAGAAGGCGAATTTATTAGAGATTTACGTTGGAAAGGGATGTTTGAAAAATTTAAATAACAAATTTGTTATACAAAAGCTAAAACCTAATTATATGGGAATTAAATATAACAAAATAGGCGTAGACTACAATCTGACTAGAAAAGCCGACACGTTTCTGACAGAACAGTTATTTAATCATTTAGAGCCAAACAAAAAAGGAAAATATTTAGACATTGGATGTGGAACTGGAAATTATACTATTGAGCTTAATAAAAAAGGCATACCATTTATTGGGATTGATCCTTCCAAAAAAATGTTAGAAAAAGCTAAACTTAAAAATAAAAAAATTGAATGGAAAATAGGTTCAGCTGAAAACACAGGATTACCAAATAATTTTGTTGATGGCATTATTGGTTTTTTGACAATTCATCATTGGAGTAATTTGAAAAATGGGTTTTTTGAACTTAACAGAATATTAAAACCAAATGGTAAAATTGTGATTTTCACATCTTCACCTAAACAAATGAAAGGCTACTGGCTTAACCATTACTTTCCAAAAATGTTATCAGATTCAATAACACAAATGCCATCATTAAATAGCGTTAAAACCGCTTTTAAAGATGGTGGATTCAAAGTTTTAAAGACAGACAAGTATTTTATAAAACCTGATTTACAAGACAAGTTTTTATATTGTGGAAAACAAAAACCTGATTTGTATTTTGATGAAAATATCAGACATGGAATTTCTTCGTTTTCGTCATTGGCAAATAAAAAAGAAGTTGAAAAAGGATTATTCGAATTAAAAAAGGATTTTGATAGCGGAAAAATTACTGAAATTATCAAGTCGTATGAAAATGATTCTGGTGATTATTTATACCTTATTGGTGAAAAGTTATAAAAAGATCAATTAAAACTCCAATTTTTATAATTACTAGATGCTTCTAATTTATTTTCAATAGCATCATCTAACTCAGGAAAGAAATCTATTCCAGTTAATTTTTCAATAGAATCAACAGAAACTACAAATTCATATAACGGTTTATTAGAATTTTGATGAGGCATTAGAAAGCCAATCATTTTTGTTTTTCCAGAATTGTTATCAATCAACACTTTATAAAATTGGTTTGGAATTGAAACTTCTTCATCACCAATAGTTTGCATCTCACCTTTTAAAACACCTCCAGTTACTACAAAAACACCATCATATTTACTCGCCCAATAACGCGTTTTTTGTTCTAAACTGTTCCAAATACCAGCATTGAATTCGTGATTTTGTGGACTAATATTACTGGTTAAAAAGGTTTCATCATGCGCAGATTTACTATAATTCCTATCTCCAGCAGGACATAAATGTCCGCGATCATAACCAGAGTTTTTATAATTACGCCAGTGTGCAGCACCAGTTTTTACAGCTTTATCTATTTCGAAATATGGCCGTTTATAATTCGAGTTTGAAAGATGAGACTTCTTCAATTCGTAAGCTACCCATTCTGCTTGTTCGTGAGTTTCACTATAAGACAAAGAATAGCTTTCATGATGAATAATTCCGCCTGTTGTACTGGTTGGTAAAAAGTATTCATTAGTGTTATTTTTAACCTCTTCACCTTCTAAAACAACATCAGCTTTTTCTTCTTCAGCTAAAAAATGTTCATATCCATAAACTCCTAAAACAATTAGGATTACGATAACAGAATATAGTTTGCGTTTATTCAATTAATCGAAAACAAATTCTAAAGGTTGACCTATAGCCGCATTAGGGAAACTAATACCTAAAAGTGCAGATATGGTTGGAGCTATATCTGTGATTTCAGTTTTTTTGTAAGTCTGCCCATGTTTAATTCCTTTTCCAAAAAATAGTAAAGGCACGTGTGTATCGTAATTTAAACCGCTTCCATGAGTAGAACCTGTTTTATGATAAGAAATATATGCGGGATCGTCTACTAAAATAACATCTCCTGAGCGTTTTTGATTATAACCTTTTTGCAATAATGCTTCAATACCCTCCGTAAAATCTACAGAAGCCATTGTTATTGCTGTGTAAGCTTTAGAAATATGTGGATAAGAAATTTGTTCATTTACAATAGCTTCTTGAACATCATCTAAATCTAAATCTAGTTCTTTTAATTTTTCTCTATTTATAAAAATTTGATTGTTACTTATATTTTCAACAATATCAACAGTACCAAAAGTGGCATTTAAAAATTTATGAAATTGTTCTTTCCTATCATTATTATTTAAATATCCTGATGGAATTTTTAATGATTGCAAATATGCTGGAACATCTACAGCACCATGATCTGCGGTTAAAAACAAAGTATATTCTCCAACGCCAACTTCAATATCCAAAGCTTCGAAAAAACGTTTTAATTCTTTATCTAAACGAATGTACGTGTCTTCAATTTCTTTAGAATTTACACCAAAATTATGCCCTACATAATCGGTGCTTGAAAAACTAACGGTTAAAACATCGGTAATATTATCTTTCCCAAGTTGTTCGGCCTTGAGAGCTTCAATAGCAAAATCTGCTATAATACTATTTCCGTATGGTGTTCCTTTTAAAATATCAAAACCTCCGTTTTTTTTAGATAACTTTTTTAAGTCATAAGGAAATGTTGCTGTTTCTTTTCCTTGAAAACCTCCTTCAAAATCATTTAAATCTTCTCCACTTTCAGTATATGTTGAAATATCATATAAGGTATTCCACTCTTTTAAATATTTTTCGATAGCTCTTGAAGCATTAAAGTCATTTACCCATTTTGGTAACGTCTCCATGTAATAGTTGGTGGTGATAAAATTTCCTTCATCTTTACCTCTAAACCAATATGCTGCATTTGCAGAATGACCTGCTGGTAAAATAGCACCTCTATCTTTTATAGAAATACCAATAGTTTTACCTTTTAATTGTGTAAATAATCTGTTTTCGTCAGCAAATGTCGTTGTTAACATTCTACGAGGAGACATCAATTCTAAATCGGAATCCGAACCAACAGCCAAAACAGTTTTATCTTCAGCACAATAAACACTGCTTTTCTCTTCTTTGTCATACCAATTATTACCTATTATACCATGATATTTTGGAGTCGTGCCTGTATAAATTGACGCATGCCCGGGACCTGTGTAGGTTGGCACGTAATTATAGTGGTTGTTTTTACAATTGTATCCTTCTTCCATTAATCGTTTAAAACCACCCTCGCCATATTTATCAAAAAACCGAGTTAAATAGTCATAACGCATTTGATCTACTACTATGCCGACAACTAATTTGGGTTTTTCAGTATCCATTTTATTCTGAGTTAATGGAATTTCGTTTTGTGCTTTACTAGAAAAACAGAAAAACATTAGTAATACAAAAAGCATTGATTTTTTCATCATGGTATAAATATCTACTTCAAAAATACTAATTTTTAAACATCATAATTTAAAATTAAGGTTAAATTGGAATAACTTTTTTTTACTTTAGCGTTATTAAATCTTTATAAGAAAATAGATAACCGTAAATGACTTACCTAAATAATATAGGCACTTATTTTTTAATGATTGCTGAAATGTTTCGTAAACCCACCAAATGGAATGTTATGAAACAACTTATTTTAAAAGATATAGATGATTTAATTATTGGATCTTTAGGTATTATTGCGTTTATTTCATTCTTTGTTGGTGGTGTAATTACTATTCAAACTGCTTTAAATATTGATAATCCATTAATTCCAAAATATTTAGTTGGTTTTGCCACCAGGCAGTCTGTAATATTAGAATTTGCACCTACCTTTACATCCATTATTATGGCTGGTAAAGTAGGGTCTTTTATTACTTCAAGTATAGGAACTATGCGTGTTACAGAACAAATTGATGCGCTGGAAGTTATGGGTATAAATTCCTTAAACTATTTAGTTTTTCCAAAAACTATGGCATTAATGTTATATCCGTTTGCTATTGCAATTGGTATGTTTTTAGGGATTTTAGGTGGTATGGCAGCTAGCGTTTTTGGAGGCTATTCAACCTTGGCAGATTATATTACAGGGATTCAAACAGATTTTGAAGTATTTCATGTTATTTATGCTTTTATTAAAACGTTTATATTCGCATTGGCGTTGGCAACAATTCCATCTTTTCATGGCTATTACATGAAAGGCGGTGCACTAGAAGTTGGTAAAGCAAGTACAACTGCTTTTGTATGGACATCCGTAGTTATTATTCTGCTAAATTATATATTAACCGATATGATGTTAGGCTAATGATAGAAGTTGAAAATTTACATAAATCGTTTGGTGAAGCTCATGTTTTAAAGGGTATTACTACCACTTTTGAAAAAGGAAAAACGAATCTTATTATTGGGCAAAGTGGTTCTGGTAAAACAGTATTTTTAAAATGTTTATTGGGTTTATTTGATTATGAAGAAGGTTCCATTTCGTATGAAGGCAAAATATTTTCGCAATTAACTGAAGATGATAAACGAAATTTACGAGCCGAAATAGGTATGGTATTTCAAGGAAGTGCCTTATTTGATTCCATGACTATAGAACAAAACGTGATGTTTCCACTTCAAATGTTTACTAAAATGAGTAAAAGCGAAATGCAAGATCGCGCTGATTTTGTTTTAAAACGTGTAAACCTTGAAGATGCGCATAAAAAAATGCCAAGTGAAGCCTCTGGTGGTATGCAAAAGCGTGTTGCCATAGCAAGAGCTATTGTAAATAAACCTAAATATTTATTTTGTGACGAACCCAATTCTGGTTTAGACCCTAAAACAGCCATTGTTATTGATAATCTAATTCAAGAAATTACAGATGAGTATCAAATAACCACAGTAATTAATTCTCATGATATGAATTCTGTTATGGAAATTGGTGAAAAAATTGTGTTTTTAAAAGATGGCTTGAAAGCTTGGGAAGGCTCTAGAGAAACCATTTTTAAAACAGATAATGAGGTCGTTACAGACTTTGTATACTCCTCTGAACTCATGAAAAAAGTGCGTAAAATGTATTTGGAGGAAAATAGTTAATTAACCCTTCTAACAACCAAAGTATCTAAATTTAGCTTAATTTTTAACCACTTCTCTAACTTTTCTTTATCCTTTTTTCTAACATCTTCTTTCGCTAAAGAATCGACCCATTTTATTGAAAAAACAGAAAGCGTATCCATTTTACTAAAATTAGAATTGATAACCTTAGCATAAGAAAACTGCTCGATAGTTTCGTAATTAATTTTTACTTCTTTTAAAAGTTCATCTAATGGGATATAATTTTTTTCAAATTTTGATAGGCGTAGCACTACACTTTCCAAATAAGCAATTTTTTGGGTTTGTGATAATAAATCTAAAGAATCGCGAGTTCGAAGCTCTTCCATGTATTTAAAATTATCTAAATTTTTAGATCTATTTTGATTTACAACTAGTTTAACATCAGATAGCGCTCTATAATCGCGCATTCTACTTTGCAATAGCGTTATAGTTTCATCAGATATTTCATCATCTAATCCGAAAGTACTTAATTCAATAGCAGATTGACCTTTATCAGAATATTTAAAAACTGCATTGTTTTTTAAGTAATCAAAATGAGGTAACGTATTAAGCTCATTAGCTACAAAAGCACCAGCATCTCTTTTAAAATTACTTTCTTTTAAAACATTTACAAAAGTCCAAATAGCAGGAATCATAACAACTATAGCCAACAATGTAGCCATTCTTGAAATGAATAGTCTTTTTTTAGAATTTACATATTTAAGCATAGGGAAACGTAAAATCTTCAATACAATAAAAGTTGCCAAAGCAATAAATATGGTATTGATAGTAAACAAATACATGGCACCACCAAAATAAACCCAATTTCCTTTAGCTAAGCCATAACCCGCAGTACAAAGCGGTGGCATTAATGCAGTAGCAATAGCAACACCAAAAATTACTGAGGCTATAGTTCCCTTTTTTGTTCGTGCAATTATTAAAGCTAAACCACCAAAAAAGGCAATTAAAACATCCCGAATATCGGGTTGTACTCTTCCTAAAAGTTCTGAAGTATCTTCACTTAAAGGAAATAACCAAAAGAATAAAAATGCGGTTAATAAACTTAATACAATCATAGTTGCTAAGTTTATTAATGAGCGTTTTAGCGTATCAATATCGTTAATAGCCAAAGAAAGTCCAACACCCAATATTGGTCCCATTAAGGGTGAAATTAACATGGCACCGATAACGACCGCTGTTGAGTTTGCATTTAACCCAATTGAAGCTACGAAAACCGAAAAAACTAAAATCCATGCCGTTGCGCCTTTAAAAGGAATATCACCTTTTATGGCTAGTATTGTGGCATCTCTATCGGTGTCTTCTCGAAAATCTAATAATTCACTGAAAAAAGTTTTTACACTTTTAAATAAGCCTTTAACATCCTTTTTAACAGCCTCTTTAGATTGTTCAACAGTTTGCTCATTTTTAATTTCCTCTTCAGAAAAATTGAATTTACTCTCTTCGCTCATGTTTAACCATATTGTTCTCCAAACTTATCTTTTACTTGTTGGAGTGTTTTCTTGATATCTTGCTCTTTTGTTTTAGGAAAGATAAGTAAAACTTCATCTTTATCAACAATTATATAATCTTTCAAACCATCAACAACAACAATTTTATCGTTTTTAGTTCTAATCATATTCCCCGAGGCATCTTCAGCTAAAGTTCTAGAATTTACAACCGCGTTTCCATCTTTATCTTTATCTAATTTATCATACAAACTGCCCCAAGTACCAAGGTCGTTCCAATCAAATTCCGCAGCAATAACAGATACATTTTCAGACTTTTCCATAATAGCATAATCCACAGAAATGTTTTCTGCTTTCGGATAATTTTCTTTTATAAAATCACTTTCTTTATCAGTATTATATGAAGATATTCCTGCTTTAAAAAGATTATATAATTTAGGTTGATTATTTTGAAAAGTTTTAATAACGCTTTTAGCGCTCCACATAAAAATACCTGCATTCCATAAAAAATTTCCTTGAGCTATAAATTCTTTAGCCGTTTCATAATCTGGTTTTTCTCTAAATTGATTCACAGATTTTATGGCTTCCGTGGTCGTATTATCAAACTCAATATAACCATAACCCGTATTTGGAAATGTGGGCTGGATTCCTAATGTCATTAATGCGTCGTTGGTTTCACAGAAATCAAATGCTTGTTTAACATTTTTTGAAAACGTCCTTTCATCTTCAATCCAATGGTCGCTTGGTGCAACAATCATAAGTGCATCTGGATTCTCTTTCTGAATTTTTAACGATGCATACAAAATACAAGGTGCCGTATTTCTCATTGCAGGCTCTAAAACCACTTGCTTTTGAGTAACTTCTGGAAGCTGCTCTAAAACCAAATCGTTGTAGCGTTCATTGGTTAAAATGTATATATTTTCTTTTGGAATTAAATCTGCCAGACGATGAAATGTTTTTTGGATTAAAGTGTCACCCGTTCCTAACATATCGTGAAATTGCTTCGGAAAATCTTGTGTACTTACTGGCCAAAATCTAGAACCTACTCCTCCAGCCATCAAAATGGCATAATAATTCTTATTCATATTTTTAATTTAATAATTCTACTTCTGCATTTGGATTAAATAAATACAATCTTCCTGTTTTTATTTCTTCACATTCAAAACGTTTTACACGTTTTTTTCCTCTTTTAAAAACCTTCCCATTGTACAATTTAAAATCGCTACCCAAAGGTACTTCAAAAATGTATGTTTTACCGTTTGGTTCGTCAAATTGCTTTAAACTTAAGGCTAATTGCACATCTGTATCGCTGGATGCTTTTGGGTTTTTAAAATGTTTTGCTAAAAGTGGCAATACATCATTTGGGAAAATTTCTGGATTTAAAAAAGGCAACATTAAATGCTGAAATGTGTGTTTCCATTCTATTCCATGAGGCTTTATAAACTTACCATAGGTTTTATACGCCTCAAAATGAGCTATTTCATGTATAATTGTGATTAAAAAACGATACTTATTTAAATTTGAATTAATAGTTATTTGATGTTTCCCATTTGGTAAACGCATATAATCTCCATGACGCGTTTTACGTTCTTTTTTGACTTTAACCGTTAAATTATCGTGTTTTAAAAGGTTTAAAACTTGAGACAAGGCCCTATCTGGTATATAATTTTGAAGTTTATTTTGCATCACTACAAAAATAAAGGAATTATTGAAATTGCAGCTATTGACTTTGTCAGAAAAAAATATAACTTCGTGTAACGACGGATATCAGCAATAGAAACATAATCTATTATCTAGTAAAAACGGCAACTAGCCAAACACGTTTAACGAAAGCACAAAAATTTAAAGCATTTTTAAAAGTAAATCCATACTATCAAAAGTTTGCGTTACTTCACTTTTTAATTCATTATTATAATCATGTGCTGTATAGCCAAATACATCAAAACCACCATTTTGGGCTGCTTTAACACCCAATAAACTATCTTCAATAACTAAACATTCATTTATTTTAAAACCCATAGTTTTTGCCGCCAGCAAAAATATACTTGGGTCTGGTTTCCATTTCTGGATGGTATAACAACTAAAAATATTACCTTCAAAGTAAGGTAAAAGCCCTGTAGTATTTAAATTAAGCCTAATCTTTTCAATAGGCCCGCTTGAGGCTACACAAAATGGAATCTTTAAGTTATCTAAAACTGTTTTTACACCTTTTATTGGTTTAATTTCATTCTTTAAAAGGTCATAGCTTCTTGTTCTATATGCTTCAATAAAATTATCAGGCAGTGGCTGTTGTAAAAGTTTTGCAATTTTATGGTAACAATCTTGCATAGAACCTCCTTTAAAATGAGTTAAGGCATATTTTAAATCTATATTGCCACCTAACTCATTTGTCATATCCACCAAAACTTGATTTGTTATAGGTTCACTATCTACTAAAACGCCATCGCAATCAAAAATAATACATTTGTATTTACCCATTTCTTAAGGCGTAGAATTAGAAACCTGTAATAACTTACCATTGTAAAATTTATTTCCATTAAGTGAAAAATCATGGATATATTCGGCCATTTCAAGAGCTGAAGTTGGTGCTTCGTATCCTGGAAAAGCCTCTTCCAACATTTCGGTTTGTACGGCTCCTAATGCTAAAACGTTAAAAGACACACCTGATTCTTTATATTCTTCTGCTAATAATTCGGTTAACGTAATTACTGCTGCTTTACTAGAACTATATGCCGCTAAACCTGGAAATTTCATACTGCCTTGCACACCTCCCATTGAGCTTATAGTTACTACATGACTTCCTTTTTTCATAAATGGTAAAACGACTCTAGTCAATTCTGCAACCCCAAAAACATTCGTTTTATAAACGGCCTCAAAATCTTCCATTGATGATTCTGAAAATGGTTTGTTTAATAGCATTCCTGCATTATTTATTAAAACATCTACCTGTTTCCATTCTTTATTTATAAAATCTTCAATTTTTTTATAAGCCTCACTTTCACTTAAATCGAAAGAAAAACAAGTCACATTTTTTAAACTCAAATTTTTAATCGGTTTTTCATTCCGCGAAAGCGCTAAAACGTTGTGGCCTGCTTTTGAAAATAATTTAACTAGCTCAAAACCTATACCTCTGCTAGTTCCTGTTATAATAATGTTTTTACTCATTGTTTATTTTTATTTCCTAGTTAGAGGGGTTTTTAATGCCTTCTAAAACAGGAATTATTAATACTTGGTTCTAATTTTTAACCTCATCAGTTTTGATTACAGATACCGCTATTACTAAATGGTTTATTTATAATTTACAACCTTATAAAATTGTTGTAAAACATAGTGTTACAAGAAAAATTTGTATTTCTACATCATAAATCTTTAAATATATAAAACTAATAAATAGCACTAAAAAAAAATACTAATTATTACAATACAATTAATTATTAATATATATTTGAACACTTATAGTACCCTTATTCTATTATTCTGCTTAATTAAAATTGAATCCATCTTTTTTCTATAGATGTTTTTAAATATTACTTTTTATAAAATATCAAAAATGAATTTTAAAAACAGTATTAAATTTATTTTACTTTTTATTTCCATTTTTAGTTTTTCTCAATCACAAAACAAGGTCACTGGATTAATATCAGACACTACCAACCAAGGTATCGCTTATGTTAATGTGTTGTTGATAAAAGCTTCAGATTCTACCTTAACAAAAGGAACTATTACTTCTGAAAAAGGTGCTTATACCATTGACAATATCGCTTGTGGTAATTATATGATTATGTCTAGTTATGTTGGCTATAAAACGGCTTATTCAAAACCTTTTTACTTAGACTCTGATTATATAGTAGCACCTATAACTCTTATTGAAGGCGAACTACAATACATTTGATTTTTTTAATAGAACATTTTTGCTAACATATTCTAGAAACTTTGGGAATAACAAGTTAAAGTCTTCTAGAAACCGTGAAACAGGTTCGGAAGAAGAACGACGAAGAGTAAACTAAAAAACCTGCTTCATTTTATTGAAAACAGGTTTTTACTTTGAGGACTTAACTATTAATCAACCAACAAACTATAATGCCAGTGTAATTAAAGTGCTAAAAATAATTCTAGTTTATATTATTCTATTTTAGAAATCATAATTTAAGAAGCATTTGTTATAGTTATTACTAATCGTGCGGTTGTTTCCGATTTACCATCACTTACTTTTATAGTAACTGTTATAGATTGATTTAAATCATAATCAAACGACCTAGCATCTGACACATAAATTTCGCCATTAGTACTATTTATGGTAACACTGTTTACTGGTGTTTGTGATACTATGGAATATATTAAAGTATCTTCATCTAAATCTGTAGCAATAATTGTTGTAATCAAATCTGATGATATATTTTCTCTAACATCCAACGCCATATCTTCCAACACTGGAGGATTATTTTTCGGCGCATCTTCACTACTACATGCACTTAATAAAGCTATTATTACCAATAGCATAATGGTTTTAATTGTATTCATAATATTTAAATTTGGGGGTTATTAATTTTATTCTTTAATTAATTTTTTGGTTATTTTACCTTCATCGGTTTTGATGTTTATAAAATATAAACCAGTAGTTAAATCTTCTATACTATAGTATTCTTGAGAGTTCATAAAAGTTTTCACCTGTTGTCCACGAATATTATAGATAGAAATATTGGTAATAATTTTGTCTGTATCTATTCTAAATGAAGTCTCTACAGGATTAGGATAGATATTAAAACTTAATTTACTAAAATCATTAGTGCTTAAGCCAGCAGAAACTGTTAAGGTTTGAGAAACAGCTGTAGCGGCATTATAATTAGTATTACCTGTTTGGCTTGCTGTAAAAGTTGTTGTCCCAATGGCATTGATACTCACTACATTTCCTGTTACAGAAGCAACACTTGGGTTTGAACTTACATACGTAATAGTTAGACCTACTGATGAAACAGCAGTTAAATTAAAATCGGAATCGTTAACACCAACATCTGCTAAAGAATTAAATGTAATCGTTTGGTCTGCTTTGTTAACAATTAATATTTGGGAAATATCAGAAGCAGGATCATAATTTGCATCTCCAGATTGACTTGCTGTAATTATTGTAGTTCCAGCACCTGTAATAGTTACCGTATTTCCTATTAGGGTTGCAACATTCGGGTCTGAACTTGAATAGGAAACTGCTAAATTAGAACTTGCCGTAGCTCTTAAATTAAAATCTGCATCACCGAAGGTTTTATTTGGTAATGCCGTAAAAGTAATAGTTTGGTTTTGCAGTCCTACAGTTTTAAAATTCCAAGTCGTTTTATCAGAAATACCCATAAAAGCATTACTATCAGTATCTTCTATTGCTCCATTATCTATTTGTATATAATAGTCTGTATTATTTGCTAAATCTGTATTTAAATCAATTGTAACTTCATTGGCATTAACAGTAACATTAGTACTTGAAACACTAATTGTTTCTAAAACACTATCATCAATAGCATTGTAAACAATGATATTGCCAGAATTGATTTGAATATTTCTGTCAAAAGTAATATTTAAATTACTATCAACTGAAACACCTATTGCATCATCGGCTGGATTTAACGAAGTAATTTGTGGATTGTTTGAATATTTAAAAAGCTCTTTTCCAGTGGCTGGTGTTGTAGCTGAGAAAAACAGTAGATTATTTGCCACTATAAGATCTGATGGATCACTATCACCAGAGGTATTGATATCATCCACTAAAACAGTTCCTGCATTGGTACCATCTGTTTTCCAAAGTTCTCTTCCGTTAACACCATCATTTGCTGCAAAATAGAGTTCACCAAAATATTCTGTAAATCCAGAAGGGTTACTATCTGGAGTTGCTGCGGAAGTATTTATGTCTTTGAGCATGTTTGTGGTAGAAGAAAAGCCTGTTGAAGACCATAATTCTCGTCCGTTAACACCATCATCTGCTGAAAAATAAAGCTTCCCATTGGATACAAATAAATTTTCTGGAATACTGTTAGCATTTCCTGGTGCAATATTTTTAAGATTAGTAATATTTTCTGTTGTGTTCATTTTAAATAGTTCATAGCCTAATGCACTTGTTCTGGCTACAAAATATAAAGCGTTATTAAAAACAGTTAAATTCCCAGGAAAACTTCCATTTGCTCCAACATATAAATCAAAAACAAGCTGAGTTCCTGCCACAGTTCCATCGGTTACCCAAAGCTCTCTACCATTTATGTCGTCATTAGCTGAAAAATAAATTTTATTATTAAAAAGTGTAAAATCATTAGGATCGGATCCTGATAAACCGTTATTTATATCAAGTAATATATTTGTTCCTGTATTAGTTCCATCAGTAACCCAGATTTCCCTAGCAGTCCCTGTAGCTGTAGCAGCAAAATACAAAGCCCCATTCAACTCTGTGTAATTGTCTGGGTTTGAACTTCCACCAGTATGAACATCTTTAATCATAATAGGCACACCGGCATTACCTGTCCACGGCGTACCGTTAAAACCTAATAATTCTCGCCCAAAACCATTAAGGTTGTTATCTTGGACTAGAGATGTAAATACTAAATTATTGTTATATTCAACAAAATTCCTTGGACTTGAATCTGAAGATATAGCAATTTCAGGATAACTAATTATTCCAGACGAGGTACCATCTGTAGAGTATAGTTCATCACCAATGTTAGTTCCTATTGAACTGAAGTAAATCAATCCATTAAATTCAAAAAAAGCTCTTGGATTTCCTGATGCAGCTACGGTATTTGTCGTATGTAAAATTTGTGTCCCAGCATTTGTGCCGTCAGATTCCCATAATTCCATACCGCTACTTCCATCATTAGCGGCAAAAAGTAATTTACCATTATATTCTATTCGATTTAATGGGTAGGTAGGCATTGCATCAGTACTTGGATTAATATCTTTCACTAAACTCACTTGGGCTTGAGTTAATGTTAGAAAAAATAAGCATGTAAAAAGTAAAAGTTTTTTCATAATAAATAGGTTTTAAAGTTCTGGGTAAAAGTAGTTGTGAGAACTAAAGGCTGTACTACCCAAATGGGTAGAATTAAAACCTACTAAATTTTAAAAATGTTAAAGAAGATTCTCTTTATTGGCTTTTTGCACCGCCTCTATATTAGAGTTTACTTGAAGCTTGATATAGATATTTTTAAGATGAAATTTTATAGTGTTCCTGCTTATAAACAATTTTTCGGCTATAGAATCATAACTATTCCCTTCCGATAAAAGTATAAGCACGTCTTTTTCTCTTGGAGATAATTCTATTTTACTTGGTTTTTTTTGAAAGGAACTTACCACCATTTTTGCAATTTTTATACTCATAGGCGCTCCACCACTTATTACTTCATTTAAAGCATCTATAATATCATCTGGTGACACATTTTTAGTAAGGTAACCTGTAGCACCTGCACAAAGTGCATCAAAAACTATATCAGAATTCTCATAAACAGTTACCATTATAACATGGCAATTTGGTAATATGCTTTTTATTTGTTTAGTCCCTTCAACACCATTTATCCCAGGCAAATCTATATCTACTAGAAAGATATTAGCATTATCATACTTTAAATTTTCAATGGCATCTTCACAATTATGGTAAATATTTACAACTTTAAAGTTTTTGGTAGTATTTATAACTTCATTAAATCCTTCACTTAAAGGAATGTTATCTTCAATAATTACTACTTTATGTTTTAGTTCTTGCATTTTTAAACTGTTTTACCTGAAAAGCAAATTTTTGTTCCTTGACTTTCTTTGGATTCAATTTGTAAATTTCCTCCAATTTTATTTGCTCTTTCTTTCATGTTTAGTAATCCATTAGTAGAGTTTAAACTTTCGGCATTTATACCAATCCCGTCATCAATACATTCTATCTTCAAATTATTTTTTGAATAGTTAAATTTAAGTGTAACTTGATTACATTTTGCATGTTTTAGAGCGTTTGTCATAGCTTCTTTAAATATGTAAATAAGCTGTTTATTCCAATAGTATGGTAGTTTAACATTAGTTTCAATATGCTTTTCTAGAGCGAATTTATTATTGGTTTTGCTGAAATAATTTTCACCAAAATCGGATAAATAAGTTGCTAATTCTTCAATGTAATCGCTGTTTTCTTTTAATGAAAAAATGAAATCTCGTGTTCCTAAATAAAGATCATTGGCATCATCGGTAATTTGCTTAACCTTAGATCGCAATTTTTCGTCTTTTTTAGAAACTTCATTATTTACAAGATTGGATAATAGTGAAATTCTAGCAAGTCTATTTCCCAAATCATCATGAAAATCTTGGGCAATGTTGTCTCTTACTCCTGTTAGTTCTTTCTCTAAAGCAACTTGTTTATCGAAAGCTATTTTTAAGGCTTCATTTTTTTGCTTTGTTCGCTTTAGTTGAATTCTAGTTGCAATAAAAAGAATTCCAATAATGATTAATGAAGAAAGAATTAATAGAAATATAAGTCTTTTAATTTGGACTTGTTTATTTTCAATTTCTAGAGTATTGATTCTTTGCTGCTGACTGAGGCTTTTTATTTCTGAATTTTTTAAATCTGTTTGATATTTAGTCTCTAGTTCGTTTATAGCTTTTATTTGTTCTTGTTCTTTTAGCTCCTTTTCAAATTGTAATTTTTCTTCAATAGCTTTGAATGCTAGCTCATAATCTTTAAAAAAAATATATGTTTCATATGAGAAATTAGTGATGGCTGCACCATAGTAAGGTTCCGATTTAATTTTTAAATTATTTAAGGAATCTAAATACACGTATGCAAATACTTTCTGATTGTTTTCTCTACTTACAGAACTTAAAGTTTCAAAAATATTTATTTTAATAGGCTCACTTAAAAATTTATTATAATTCAATGCTTCTTTTGCATACAGACTAGCTTTTTTATAGTCTTTTATCTCTAAATAATAATCGCTTAAGAAACTTAAACCAACTGGAATTAATGACTCAAAATTATTTTGTTTAGCAATATCCAATGCCCTGTTAGTATATAGCAAAGCTAAATCACCATAGTTTTCGTTTTTAAACTCACTAAATAAATTCAAGTACAACTGAGAAGCAAATTTGTATATAACAAACTTTGCTTTCTTTGAAATACCTGTCTCATTTTCAAGTATCTGAATTGCTTTATTTATATATTCTAATGCTTTATCCTCTTGTTCGTCATGCGCATAAACAAATGAAATTCCATAGTAAGCCAATGCTGTATTAGTATAATCAGAAATAGTTTTTGAAAGTTTTACTGCTTTTAAACGATGCTCTATGGCAAGTAATTTTTTTCCTTGGTTTAAAAAAATCGCCCCAAATTTGTTATGAATTTCAGCTTGTCTTTTAACATCTTTAGCATAAATTGCTATACTCAAGGCGATATTTAAATTTTCCTCAGCTTTTTTATAACTATCAGAATTAATATGAGCATTAGCATAAATATTATAAGCTGAAGCTAAATACATGTAAGCTAAAATCTCTTTTTGAGTATTTTTTAAATCTTGAGATAATTTTAGAGCCTTTTTTCCATATTTAATTAATGAATCTCCTTTACCTGAATTGTAATAATAGTAATTACCTAAATCTTGATAAGCTTTTATCAAAGCGGTGTCTTTTGCTGTTTGTATAACACCTCTAATTTCAGATTCTGAATTTTGAGCAAAACTTAATTGAACACATATAAATAGTAAGAATATTTTAAAAGGCACTCTCATTGTCTAAAACCATTTAGATTTTAAAAGTACAAAAACATATAAAAGCAAAAACCTACCCAATTGGGTAGGTTTAAAAGAAAAGATTATATCAACTTACTTTATAAATCAGTAGTTTCAGTCATACCTATACGCATACTCTCAGTTTCATTTTGTTCGTTTTGAATTTGTTAAATCATCCACTTCACTACAACTAGTTATGAATAAATAAACTACAAAGATTACAATTCCGAATTTAAATTTGTTTTTCATATGAACTGCTATTTATTGGTTTATTAAAATATTTAATTAGGACGATATTGCATATAGTTTTATACTATTCAATTAATAAATAGTAACCGATTTATTTAATCTTTTTAGTTTCACTCGTATGTAATATACTATAGAAACACAAAATAATTTACAAAAAACCTATTTTAATTTTTATAGATTCTTCGCTTTGCTCTGAATGACAAAACAACTTACACCAACATAGTCACCGGGTTTTCAATATATCCTTTTAATGTTTCAAGAAATTGTGCTCCCGTTGCTCCATCAACCGTCCTGTGGTCGCATGCTAAAGACAATTTCATCATATTTCCAACTACTATTTGTCCGTTTTTAACCACCGGCTTTTCAACTATATTTCCAACAGAAAGAATTGCTGAGTTTGGTTGATTAATAATAGATGTAAATGTATCAATACCAAACATACCTAAGTTAGAAACTGTAAAAGTACTACCCTGCATTTCGTCTGGCGTTAATTTTTTGTTTCTAGCTTTTCCAGCCAAATCTTTAACTGCTGCACCTATTTGTGGTAAACTTTGCTCATTTGCAAACTTCACAACTGGCACTACCAAGCCATCTGGAACAGCAACAGCTACACCAATATGCACGTGGTTATTCAAACGCATTTTATCAGCAAACCATTGCGAGTTTACTTGCGGGTGTTGTTTTAAAGCTAAAGCACAGGCTTTAACCACTATATCATTATACGAAATTTTAGTATCTGGAATGGAGTTAAACTGGGCTCTAAATGCCATAGCATTTTCCATATCAAACTCAACACTTAAATAGTAATGTGGCGCAGAGAATTTAGAATTAGTTAATGCTTTAGCAATAGCTTTACGCATTTGAGAATTCTCAACCTCATCAAAATCTTCTTGACCCGTTGGCACAAATTTACCAACTGATGCTCCTGAAGCCGCAGGTGTATAATTCTCTATATCACGTTTTACAATTCGTCCGTGATCACCTGAGCCTTGAACTTGTGTTAAATTGATACCTTTATCTTCAGCTAATTTTTTTGCTAATGGTGACACAAATAAACGTCCGTTTGCCGTAACTGGAGTTGGAGCAGGCGCACTTTTCTTTGTAGCGGAAGTAGTAACTGGTGCTGCTTTTGAAGCATCTACTTTAGTTTCTGCTTTTGGAGTTTCTTCTTTTTTTGCTGGAGCAGATGATTTTGAGAAATTAGCCGCCACACCAGAAACATCTGTTCCTGCAGGACCAATAATTGCTAATAACGCATCTACTTTAGCCGATTCTCCTTCTTTTAAACCGATTTCTAATAAAGTCCCTGATTGGAATGATTCAAATTCCATAGTCGCTTTATCTGTTTCTATTTCTGCTAAAATATCGCCTTCTTCAACTTTATCTCCTACTTTCTTTAACCATGTTGCCACCGTACCTTCTTCCATCGTATCACTTAAACGTGGCATGGTGACTACGATGACGCCTTCTGGAAGCGCCGCCCCAGAACTCCCCGAAGTGGAGGGAGCAGATTCTGCTTCGTTTGAAGTTTCAGTTTTTTTAGACTCTTCGACTGCGCTCAGAGTGACATCATCTTTCTTTTCTTCTTCTTTCACTTCCGCAGCACTATTATCACCACCATTTAGTAAACTAGAAATATCTTCTCCTTTATCTCCAATAATGGCTAAAAGCTCATCTACTTTCGTAGTTTCACCTTCTTGAACACCAATATGAAGTAAGGTTCCTTCGTTAAAAGATTCAAACTCCATAGTGGCTTTATCTGTTTCAATTTCAGCTAAAATATCACCTTCCTCAATTTTATCTCCTACTTTTTTCAACCAAGCCGCAACGGTTCCTTCTTCCATGGTATCGCTTAAACGCGGCATATTTACTACTATCGCCATAACTTATAATTTATGTTGAATAAATGGGTAATCTTCTTGCTCGTAAACCATATCGTAAAGTTGTTGGGTTTCTGGATATGGAGATTCGTCTGCAAATTTCTCACATTCTGCAACCAACGCTTTTACACGTTTATCAATAACTTTTATATCAGCTTCAGAAGCATATTTCTTTTCAATAATAATATCTTTTACTTGTGTAATAGGATCAATTTTCTTGTATTCTTCAACCTCATCTTTCGTTCTGTAATGTTGGGCATCACTCATTGAATGCCCTCTGTAACGATACGTTTTTAACTCTAAAAAAGTTGGCCCGTCACCTCGACGTGCGCGTTGGATTGCTTCATCAAAAGCTTCTGCAACTTTAACAGGATTCATACCATCTACTGGCCCGCAAGGCATTTCATAACCTTTACCTAATTTCCAAATATCTGTATGATTTGCTGTACGTGCTACTGATGTTCCCATGGCATAACCGTTGTTTTCACAAACGAATACCACTGGAAGGTTCCATAACATAGCAAGGTTAAAAGTTTCATGTAAAGAACCTTGTCTTGCTGCACCATCACCAAAGCAACACAACGTTACACCATCTACATCGTGATATTTATCGCCAAAAGCAATACCTGCTCCTAAAGGAATTTGACCACCAACAATACCATGACCTCCATAAAAACGATGTTCCTTAGAAAAAATGTGCATAGAGCCACCCATTCCTTTGGATGTTCCAGTTGCCTTACCATATAATTCTGCCATAACACGTCTTGGATCTACACCCATACCAATTGGTTGTACGTGGTTACGATAGGCTGTTATCATTTTATCTTTAGTCAAATCCATAGCATGTAAAGCACCTGCTAATACGGCTTCTTGACCGTTATATAAGTGAAGAAATCCTCTTACTTTTTGTTGGATGTAAACTGCAGCAAGTTTATCTTCAAACTTTCTCCAGAAAAACATATCTTCATACCACTTTAGGTATGTTTCTTTAGTGATTTTTTTCATCGACTAATATTAATTTTATACTAGATTTTACTTAAGCGAAATACAAAAGTAAGACATTGATTGGTATTGCAAAAACAGAAATAGATTTAAAGACTAAAAATATCAAAAAAAAATGTTTAATCCAGCTACTTTGAGTATTTAATTATTTTTTATGGTATATACTAAATAATTAAAAATTAGACAAAGAACTAAAGCACTGATTTATCAAAAACCAATGGCAATAAATTTGCTAAAGAATTAGATTTAACCACCTTACCTGTTTCTCCCATAAAATAAATTTCTATGGGTTCATTTTGTTTTACTTCGTATTCTGCAATCGCTTGCCTACAAGCACCACAAGGTGGAATTGGAGTTAGTGTTGGTTTCTTTTTTGAACTTGCTGAAATTGCCATCCTTACAATTTTAGCATCAGGATATTTGGAACCAGCATAATATATGGCTGTTCGTTCTGCACACAAACCAGATGGATAGGATGCATTTTCTTGGTTATTTCCAGTTACAATTTCACCATTATCTAATAATAATGCAGCTCCAACATGGAATTTAGAATACGGTGCATAGGCGTTTTCTCTGGCTTGAAAAGCATTTTGCATTAATAATGAAACTTCTTTGGGAAGTTCTTCTAAATTTTCAAATACATATAATTTAGATGCTATTGTTACTTCCTTCATAAAATGATTTTTGTTTTAAAAATCTAATTTAAACAAAAAACTATTGTTCAGTGAACAATAGTTTTTAATATTATTTATTTATTTAAGAATTTACTAATATTCTGAATATTCTCCAGCGCCTATATTAAAGGTAAGTGAAAAACGTAATGTATTTTCTAATGGGCTTTGTATTTTAGATGCTGAAAATAAATATGATAAATCAATATTAACAACATTAGCTTTAAAACCTGCTCCTAGTGCTAAAAACTTTCTAGCGCCTTTTTCTTCACTTTCATTAAAATATCCTGCTCTAAAAGCAAATGAATCTTGATATAAATATTCTGCACTAAGTGCCCATGTAAATTCTTTTAATTCTTCGCTAAAACCACCTGGTGCATCACCGAATGACTGAAACATTCCTGAAAGAAAACCTACGTCTTGTGATTGACCACTTACAATAACGTTTGTCTCAACTATTGACCCTAAATCATCAACATCTTCATCATAAACACCATTACTATTATTATCTGTATAATTGAATTCATCTCCTAAAATCGGTGGTGTTGGTACTAATAGTTTTGCTACTTCTGCCGTAACAGATACTTTATTGTACTGGTCAAATATAAAATCGAAACCTGCTCCTAAACGTAAATTTGTAGGTTGAAAGTTTTCAACTCCGCCTTCATCATAGGTGAATTTGGGACCGATATTCTGAAGTGCAAATCCAGCTCTCCAACGACCGTTAAAATCTGAATAAGCATTTTCTTCACTTTGATAATATCCAGAAATATCAACACCAAAAGTACTTGCTGGTGTAGCATCACCATCTACGCCATCTAACCTTAAATCTGAGCGTAAATAACGCATTGCTACAGACATTGCAAATTGATCTGTTAATCTTAATGCGTATGAGGCATCAATTGTTAACTCGTTTGGTCTTTGAATTAAGGCTTCAGAAAATTCGTCCGTTACAAATTCAATATCTCCTAGTGAAAAATATTTTAAACTCGCTGCAAAAGCACTACGTTCATCTATACGATTAAAATAAGTAACATTTCCTAAAAAGATATCGTTTACCAATCTACTTAAATATGGTGTATAACTTACTCCAATACCTGATTTCGTTTCAGAAAATACATATTTTGACGAATTCCATTGTTGCGAAAAAGCATCAACTGAAGTTGCAACTCCCATATCTCCTAAAGCAGCTGCTCGAGCATCAGGAGCGATCAAAACAAATGGAACACCTGTTGTAATTACTCTAGAGTCATTATTTTTTGGTATTACTGTTGTTTGTGCATTCAACTTCAGTAAGAAAGCAAATGCTATTAATATCAATATTTGATTCTTCATGTAATAATTTTTATTTGACAAATATAATTTTTTATTAGAGTATAACAAGTTTCTCTATTTTTTCTACTTTTTTATTCAATAGGTTCGATTGAACAGTCATTTTATAAATATAAGTGCCCTTACCTATTTTATCTCCAAAATCGTCTCTACCATCCCAAACAATGTCTCTAGACAATGAACTTGTAGATTTTATACCTCCTGTGGTTTGACCATTTAGTGTTCTCACCAACTTTCCTGAAACGGTGAATATCTGTATAGAAACGTCTAAAGGCTCCGAACTATTGTGATTAAACCAAAATTCTGTGTAATTAACGAACGGATTTGGGTAGTTGAGTACATTATTTATAACTAATTCTTGGTCTTGATCGAATACAATAAATTGTATTTCGGATATTGAAGAGTTATTGTAAACATCCCAAGCTTTAAGTGTTAAGGTATGTAATCCAGGTTCTAAATCTCTAAAAGGAAAACTTAATACGCCTTTTTTGTAATCGTCAACTTCTGTTTGATAATAATCGTTTAAAACAATGGGATTTGTTTCGTCACCATCAATAATAGCAATAATATCGTGCCCAATACCACTTGCTGTATTTATGCCATTTTCATCTTCCATTTTAGCTAAAAGTGTTGGCGACTCATTGGTAATGCCACCAGAAACAAAGTTTTCATCATTCATATATAAACTGATTACTGGCCCTATGTTATCTTCTGCAGCATTTTCATTTATCCCGCCTATTCTAACTGTATTTAAACTTGCTCCGGATTGATCTAGAAGTAATTGTTCGTTTTTTGCATAAAAACTTACTTTACCAAAACCAACAGGAATACCTATATCTTTCGGTACTACAAAATCGAATTCAAATTGCCCATTGGTAACCGATGCCTGCCCTCTAAAAATAATTTCTCCTAGTGTTGTGAAATCTAATTTAATAAGTTCTCCGTTTAAACGTACACCATCATTGGCTAAAGTTTGTCTATTAATAGATTTATCATAAATTGTAGTTGATAGTGTGCCACTGTAATCACTTAAAACATTTCCTGAAAGATCTGTTATTTCACCCGCAAGCTTTACATAACTTAATGCTTTTAAGGTATCTGTAGATTGCGCTATAGGAACATCATTAATTGTAGTCAATCTTATATTTGGTTTTGGAAAAGCCAATTTCATTGCAGGATCTCCAATAAAAAATGCCAAACGCCTTTGACTTGATCTAGATATTGAAGGATCATTTTTAGTTAATCTCAATGCTTCTGCCATAGATGGGTACTCATAGTCTTCATAATCATCATTATTACTGTAAGAGAACAAATATTCTCCTAAGGTGTTATTAAAAGTTATACCAAATGTTACAAATACTTGTCTGGTTGTTGTAATTAAGCCTATGGCTCCAGCCTGTTTGTTCCAATAGGTAAATTCACCAGCGGTTTCCCGAAACGGATTATCAAATTTCGTATATTCACAAGTAACTGTAACAAAGCAATTTAGCTTCAAAAAATTACGTAATCCTAAAACATCAGGTTTTGATAATATACGTTCTGAAGCCAAACCTTCCTCTCCTCCATGCCCGAAATAGTTTACTACTAAAGCCCCATTATCTATAACATTTACTACCTCATTAGTTACCGCAGGGTATCTATTTCCACCAGCTGATGACTCTTGTTGAAAAGCATCTGCATGAATCTTAACAACATTCATAAAAGGTTTAAATTGTGTAACTAAATTTCCAATATTATCTGTTGTACTTTGAATAATACCTTCCCAGTTGGCATCTACATCATCAGAAAACACAACATATTTATTTCGCCAGCTTCCTAATGCTTCTTTAACATAATAAGATTCTATTTTATCTACAAGTTCTTTTGCTCTTTGGGGTGTATCAGCTAATATTCTACCCACAGCTATATCTAACTTATCACTTGTGCCCATGCTGCCTTCATTTGTATCCATCATACCATAAAAATCATCAGACACAAACGAATTTGTTAAATTGAAACTACTATATGAGTACCAAGATGGCACTATGTTCGTATTATTTGGTATTCTATCTTTATAATCAAAAGAGCCATCACCAAATAAACACACATATTTAATTCTGTTTTCTGGAGCACTTGCATTATCATAAACGTATTTAACTAAATTTCTTATGGCTCCAATATCTTGATTACCGGTACTAAACTCATTATAAATTTCATCTAAAGTATAAACCTTTACATTTAAGTCATATTGATTTTTATTTATTTGAGCTACACGATTTGCTTGATTAAGCATATTTTCAGGAGCAACTATAATATAATCTACATCCTGAAATTCGCCTTGGCTATTTAAAAAAACTGTTCCTTTTATATTTTGATTTGCAATAGTTTTATTTGCGTCAAACTTAGGCTCGTAATAATCTGAAGAAGTTAACGCAACATAATTTTTTAAAACTCCTAACTGAGATGTGAAACTAAGATTAGATTCAGAACCTATATTTACGTAATTGGATACATTATAAATATCAGTAACATCCCATATCTCAACAATTTTAGAGGTATTTGAAATATTATATTGCCCAATTCCTGATGAATTAACCACTTCATTATTTTTAAACTGAAACTGATTTCCTTGAAAATTTAATGCTCGAGTAGCCTCGATTGATATATAATCAAGATATCCTAAAGCACTTGGATTCCCTTTATTATCAAAATTTAACCCTACAGAAATAGTTGATGAATTTACATCAACATTACCAATATAAAAAGCTTCACTTGCTAAACTTGAGGAAGATGTTCCCGACATAGTTCTTGTTGAAACCGAAGTTCCATTTACTGAAATATCCATTGAAGTTGTTGTAGAAGATGCCGCTGCAACATAAACTTTTAAGTTAATAGGTTCTGTAGTCACCAAATCTGAAAAATTAAATTCAAAAGTTTTATTACTAGCTACATCAAATCTATCGCCAAACCATCGTCTTCCTAAAAAGGCTATATTATATTCGTCAATTTCATGAAATTTATAATCTTGAAAAGTATTAATTACTAAATCTACTGGTCCAGTTGGCTGGTTAAAGGGCTGAATACGTTTTCCGGAAACTGAACTCACATTAATGTAATAATATGTTTTATCTGTATAACAATTAATATTGGTGTTACTTTCTAAATTAAATTCTTTTGGACCTTGAGCATAAAATAAAATATAATCTTCATTATCAAAAACACCATCACCTTCACCAATAAACTGTATGGCATTTTCTTGAACATCTAAAGGATAAGGAACAGAATTAGAATAAGGAATCATTCGTCCTCCATTACCAAATAGTCTAATATTTCTGGGGTCTATACTATTTACGTTTACACCAATACGCTGCAAAAAACTCTTTGAAAGCTTAAAAACACCTGTGGTATCAACATAAAATTTATACCATTCACCATTACTTAAAACAGAATTACTAATAACTTTTGAGTTGGTAAAGGCCTTATTAGATACTATGTTTTTAGAAGTATTATAATTTATTTGAAATGAAGTGACCTTCTTAAAGTTTCCGTTTTCATCTTTTATAATTGGTGAAAGCTGAATAAGCGCGTATAACTTATGTCTAGATTTAGAGTTTTTTAAATTGAATTTTAATTGGTTAGGTATTTTATTTATATCTAAATCCTTTAATTCTGCTTTTGTAATAGACGTGTAGGATACATTATTAATTGTAATTGAAGTTTCATTTACTTCACTAGAAATTTCCCATTGATCCACAAATTGTAAACCAGTATCAAAATCGAAAGTAAAATTTTGGGTATTAAAAGAAGGAATTTCAATACTGAAACTACCAGTAGACATTTTTTTAGGAGCTTCCCAAGTAATTGTATAGGTCTTCTGTTGCGCAAACAGAATAGCCGTACTAATTAAAAATAATAGTAGTAATTTTTCTTTCATCCTTAAAATAACGTCCATAACATCCAGTTATTATCAAAATAATAACAATTTTTAAAACTTGAGTAAAAATACAATAATAAATTAGGAAAATTGCCGTTAATACAACACAAAACAATGGTTTAAAAAGTTAAAATCATCGTTGTAATGCATCAAAAATAGGGTGAAATACACTTTTTTTTGGTTAAAATGCATAAATTAGCTTGTGTTATTCGGTTTAATTACTATATTGCACCACCAAATATATTATTAGCTTACTTAAAAGTATGGATATGAAAAAAGTAGTAGCATTCAAGGTTTTGTTAGTTTTGGCTTTAACTATAGCGTCAACTAGCTGTAAAAAATCCTCGAGTTCGAAGAATAGCTCTAGAGCTACAGGATGGAATATTAACTCCAGAGACGGAGGATTCCAGTACAACACAGATTTTAAAGAACAGGAAACATCTCCTGGTTTAGTATTTGTAGAAGGAGGAACTTTTACAAAAGGTAGAATTCAAGATGATGTGATGCATGATTGGAATAATACTCCAAATCAACAACACGTACAATCATTTTACATGGATGAAACAGAAGTTACCAATGCTATGTACTTAGAGTATTTAGATTGGATTAAACGTGTTTATCCACCATCTGAAGAAAATTTCAGAGCTATTTATCATGGCGCATTGCCAGATACTTTAGTTTGGAGAAACAGATTAGGGTTTAACGAAGTTATGACTGAAAACTATTTACGTCACCCAGGTTATGGAGAATATCCTGTGGTTGGTGTAAGTTGGATTCAAGCGGTTGAATTTGCTAATTGGCGTTCAGATCGTGTTAACGAATATAACCTAGAAAAAGCTGGTTATTTAAAGCGTGATGCAAAAATATTAGATGTGACTGCTGAATCTAATTTTAGTACGGACACTTACATAAACGCACCTACATTAACATACGGAGGTAATGAAGAAATTATAAATGCAGAAGGCAAAAGAAGAAATGTGCAAACCGATGCCGATGGTAATGAATCTAACATTTATGCTACTCGCCAAACTGGAATCATTTCTCCAAAATACAGACTACCAACTGAAACCGAGTGGGAATATGCTGCTTTAGGTTTAAGTGAAGTAAGAAGTTACAATATGTATAGAGGTCGTAAAAAATACCCTTGGGATGGTCAATATACACGTTCTGGAGATCGTAAAACTCGTGGCGACCAAAAAGCAAACTTTAAACAAGGCAAAGGTGATTATGGTGGAATAGCAGGTTGGTCTGATGATGGCGCTGATATTACCAACGCCGTAAAATCTTATGCGCCTAACGATTATGGTTTATATGATATGGCTGGTAATGTTGCCGAATGGGTCGCTGATGTTTACAGACCTATAATAGATGATGAGTTTAACGACTTTAACTATTACCGTGGAAATGTTTACACAAAAAATGCTATTAATGACGATGGTACAGTAAAAGTGGTAACTGCCGATGATATTGTTTACGATACGTTATCTAACGGGAAAGTTATTGCTAGAAATTTACCAGGTGAAATTTTACAAGTTCCTGTAGACGAAAACGAAACATATTTACGTACTAATTTTGATAAAAGTGATGAAATAAACTTTAGAGATGGTGACAAACGTTCATCTCGTTATTTTGAAAGCTTTAATGATGAAGAAGAGGTAGATGGTGTTAAAAAAGAATCAGATACAAGAAAAATGTATAACTCTCCGAAACACTCTGTTACCAGAGATTCACTTGGAAACATGATTAGAGAGTATGATAAAGGAAATAACAGAACATCTTTAATTAATGATGAAGTTCGAGTTTACAAAGGTGGATCATGGAAAGATAGAGAGTATTGGTTAGACCCAGCTCAACGTCGTTATTTCCCGCAAGATATGGCTACAGACTATATTGGCTTTAGATGTGCAATGTCTCGTGTAGGTTCAAAAAGTAAGAGTAAAAATAAAACAAAAAACTAATTAAGTTTTTTAGTAATAAATTAAAAAGTCCTAACGTTTGTTAGGACTTTTTTTATACATTTAATCCAACAAACAATCCTCGGTTTAAAACATCGTGGTTTGCATTAAATATGCCTTTCTAAAAAACAGGAATCAAAATAAAAACCGCACGACTCTCTTGAAAATAGAACAATTACATCAGCTTTTTTTAGAATCCAATTCAATATGTACTGACACAAGAAAGATTCAAAAAAATGATATCTTTTTTGCATTAAAAGGCGAGAACTTCAATGGTAATACGTATGCTGAAAATGCCTTAAAAAGTGGTGCCAAATATGCAATTATAGACGACGCTGAGTTTGAAAAATCTCATAAAACTATATTGGTAAATAATGTTTTAGAAACGCTACAGAAACTAGCTACATATCATAGAAATTATTTAAAAACTCCAATTATTGCACTTACCGGTAGTAATGGAAAAACAACCACTAAAGAACTCATAAACGTTATTTTATCAAAAAAGTATAAAACAGTTGCTACAATTGGTAATTTAAACAATCATATTGGTCTGCCTTTAACGTTATTGTCTATGACAAAAGATACGGAAATAGGCATTGTAGAAATGGGTGCCAATCATCAAAAAGAAATTGAATTTTTGTGTGCCATTGCACGTCCAGATTATGGATTAATAACCAACTATGGAAAAGCGCATCTTGAGGGTTTTGGAGGCGTAAAAGGTATTATTAAGGGTAAAAGCGAAATGTATGATTTTTTAATGGCAAATAACAAAACTATTTTCGTTAACGCTGAAGACTCTATTCAAATTAAAAAAACCATTAAAGCACAAAAATTTACTTTTGGTAATACAAATCAAAATGTGAATATAAAATTCATAAACGCGAATCCTTTTGTAAGTTTAGAATACCATAAAATTAAAATACAAAGTCAACTTATTGGTGATTATAATTATACAAACATAGCCATTGCCGTAACCATTGGAAACTATTTCAAGGTTCAAGACCGTGATATAAAAACCGCTATTGAAAGCTATATTCCAACAAATAATCGATCTCAAATAATAGATAAGAATTCTAATAAAATTATTTTAGATGCCTATAATGCGAATCCAACAAGTATGGAAGCTGCTTTATTAAATTTTGAAAAGCAAGACGGATACAAAATAGCTATTCTTGGCGATATGTTTGAACTTGGTGATGAAGCCAAAGCTGAACATCAAAGCATAACAACTTTAGCAACTAGTTTAAATATTGATCAAGTGATTTTTGTTGGTGAAAATTTTTATAAATCAAAATTGAAATCAAAAAAAGGAATTCAATACAAAACATTTAAAGATTTTAAAAACATATTTGATCTATCTAAAACAGAAAACACAACGTTTCTAATTAAAGGCTCTCGTGGCATGGCTTTGGAAAGAGTTTTAGATTTTTTATAGTTTTTTGAATTAAAAAAGCAGAACTGTAAGGAAGATAATTATCTAGCTCTATTATTTTTTGAATATATTTCTCTAATGTTGAGTGACCATATGATTTAAAAATTTCACGATAAACTTTTTTAATATTCCTTTTTGAACTCATTTTTTAGCCAATTAAAAAAGTTTAAATGAGTTCTTTATTAAAAATGAGAGTTTTTAAAAGATAAGAAAAAAATCTTAATTGTAGATAAAAAAAACCTGATAAAATTTATCAGGTTTTAAATTCTTGTGGGCGCAGAGGGATTCGAACCCCCGACCCCTTGGGTGTAAACCAAGTGCTCTGAACCAACTGAGCTATGCGCCCTCTAAATTGTCCCGATAGTTATCGGGATGCAAATATAACCTAGTTTTTAATATTGCAAAAACTTTTTCAATAAAAAATTAAATTATTTCTGCAACAACAAATGTGCTTCCTCCAATAAAAATTAAATCATTTACAGAAGCATTTTTTAAAGCTGTTTTATAGGCTTCATTCACAGAATTATATGCAAGTCCTTTTAATTCATACTGATTGAAAACCTCCTTTAGTTTATTAGCATCTAATCCACGTGGCAAATCTGGTTTACAGAAATAATATGTAGCTTTTTTGGGTAGCAAATCAATAATTAAATCTAAATCTTTATCATTTACAACTCCAAAAACAATATGAAGATACTCGAAGTTTTCTTCAAAAAGCTGTTGCATAACATAAGCTAATCCTTCTCTATTGTGCCCTGTATCGCAAATAACTTTAGGTTTATTATTCAAAATTTGCCAACGCCCAAGTAAACCTGTGTTTTTAACAACATTAAGTAAACCAACTTCAATATGTTTTTGAGATATTTTGTAGCCTATATTTTGAAGTTCTTTTGTTGATTGAATAACCGTTTTTATGTTTTTAGTTTGATAACTCCCTTTTAAATCTGATTTATAAACTTCTGTAATTTCTTTGTCAGCAAATACTATTTCAGAATTATTATCATCTGCTAATTTTTTAAAAACGTTTTTTGTTTCTTTTTGTGTTTCACCAATTACAACAGGTATATTTGGTTTTATAATTCCTCCTTTTTCATAGGCGATAGCTTCTAGTGTATTTCCTAAAAACTGCATATGGTCTAAACCAATATTAGTAATGACTGAAAGTTCAGGTGTAATAATATTTGTAGAATCTAATCGTCCGCCAAGTCCAACCTCAACAACCGCAATATCAATTTGTTCTTTTGAAAAATAATCGAACGCCATACCAACCGTCATCTCAAAAAAAGACAACTGATGCTTTTCAAAAAAAGCTTTATTCTTTTTAATAAAACCAATTACAAATTGTTTACTTATTTCCTTTCCATTTAATTTGATGCGCTCTCGAAAATCTTTTAAATGTGGCGATGTATATAAACCTACTTTATAACCAGCTTCTTGTAAAATTGAAGCCAACATATGACTTGTTGAACCTTTACCATTAGTTCCGGCAACATGAATTGATTTAAAATTTTTATGTGGATTTTTTAAATGATTTATTAATAAAATGGTGTTACTTAAATCGACTTTATATGCAGAACTACCTTGTCTTTGATACATTGGTAGTTGAGAAAACATCCAATTGAGAGTATCTTGATACATCATTTTATTGACCCAATTTGAAGTTTACTTTAACAAAACCTATTTGTTTTGCTGGCGCTTTCGAGTCTGCTGGCCATTTGTGAGATAATGCGATTTTTTTAGCTGGATCTAATAAACATTGAGCCGTATTTGTAGTTCCTTTTACACCGGCAACCGCTTCAATAACATTACCACTTTGGTTTACTATAATTTTAACAATCACCATACCAGATTCATTACAATCTTGCTTCAGCGTATCATAACGTGCTCGTCCTCGTCCGTTTAAACCATAACCTACACCGCCACTTCCTGTGCCTTGACCACCAAAATAACTGGGCGCATAAGGATCGCCATCTAGTTGCCCTTTATCACCGGCTCTATTGTCGTTGCCTTCACTACCCGTAGTTTTCCCATCAGATTTACTAACACCACCAATTAAAGCATCTAACTTTTTCTTTTTCTCGTCTTGTTCGCGCTTTTCTTTGGCTATTTTATCGGCTTCTGCTTTAGCTTTTGCATCGGCAACAGCTTTGGCTTTGGCTTCAGCGTCTTTTTGCTTTTTTATTGCAATTGCTTCACTATTATCTGCTGTTAAAACTTCTTCTTTAGCTTCAGCTGCTTTTGTAGGTTCTGCTTTTGAAGCTTCGGGTTGTGGCGGTTCTTCTATTTCGCGTGGTTCTGATTTTACGGGTTGCTTCGGTTGCACATTTCCTTTTCCAAAATCTGTATTACCAAAGTTTACTGCAACTCCGTATTCTTCTGGAGGGTCCATATATTTTGTACCAACCACAAACAATAACAGCACTATTATAATAGCTATTAACGCTGTTAATTTAGCTGAATTTTTTTCGTGTTTGGTTTCGAAATACTTCATTATTTATAGACTTCTCGATATATCCTGATGTAAAATCTGGACACTCGAAGTGATAAAAAATATTAATTTGGCTGTACAGCTAATATGACTTTAAACTTATTTCTATTAGCAATATCCATAACCTTAACTACATTTTCAACGGGTACAGATTTTTCTGCTCGTAAAATAATAGTGGGTTGTTCTTGAGATGAAAGTGCAGAGAGTAATTCATTTTCTAAAATGCTTTCACCTACTCGTTTTTGATCGATATAGTAAGTCAAATCCTTTTTTATACTAACAGCGACAGACTTTTTATTTTCTGTTTTTCCACTTGCTTTTGGCAACAAAATATCAATTGCATTGGTGGTAACAAGCGTAGAAGCAATCATAAAAAAGATAAGTAGCAGAAATACAATATCTGTCATAGACGACATATTGAATTCTGGTGTTACTTTATTTCTTCCTCTAAAATTCATATTAGGTAGGCTCGTTTAAGTGATCTAAAAATTCTAGCGAATTTGCTTCCATTTGATATACCACTTTATCTGTCCTAACTACTAAGTGATTATAAGCTATGTATGCCACAATACCAACGATTAAACCGGCAACAGTAGTAGTCATTGCTGTATATAATCCACTAGCTAAAACATCCATTTGAATGCTTCCGCCGGCGTTGGCTAATTCGAAAATGGCTAAAATCATTCCTACAACGGTGCCAAGAAACCCTATCATTGGTGCTGCTCCAGAAATAGTAGCTAAAACACTCACATTTTTTTCTAATCCGTAAATTTCTAAACGACCCGCATTTTCAATGGCTGTATTAATATCGGCAAGTGGTTTTCCTATTCTTGAAATACCTTTACCAATTAACCTAGAAACTGGAGAATTTACTTGTGCGCAAAGCATTTGAGCCGAATCAATTTTACCATTACTTACATGGTCTTTAATCTGATTCATAAAATTCGCATCTACTTGTGACGCTGCTTTTATAGCAAATATTCGTTCAAAATAAATGTAGATAGCACCTACTAGCAGTATAAACAGAACTGCTATAATAACTTGTCCTGCAACACCACCGCTACTTATTAATTCTATTATTGAAAGTGTTTTTTCAACAGATTCGCCATCAGTCAGCACTTCTGTACCTTCTTGTGTGTTTTGTAATAATGTATTTAGCATATAATATTAAATTTATTGCAACTGTATAACGTATCGTTTTTTATTAAAGTATATTAAAATAATGTTCTGGTTACCATAAATGCTGCTGAACCAACAAGAAAACCAATTAAAGCTAACCAAGAAATCTTTTTTAAATACCAGAAGAAATCGATTTTTTCCATGCCCATAGCAACAACACCAGCAGCAGATCCTATAATTAACATACTACCTCCTGTACCCGCAGAAAAAGCAATAAAGTGCCATAATTCATTATCTATTGGTTCTGAGAACATCCCCAAACTAGCGGCTACCAATGGCACATTGTCAATAACTGCTGATCCCACACCTAGTAATAAAACTACTAAATCAGAAACACCACCTGAGCTCATTTCTGTTCCTAATTGTGGCATTGAGTCTTGTAATGAAGATGCAAAGTTGAATAAAATACCTAAAGATTCAAGCGCTGCCACAGCCAATAAAATACCTAAGAAAAACAAAATACTAGGTAATTCTATTTTAGACAACGAATAATGTACTGGACTGTGTTGTGCATGCGCATCACTTTCTTCCGAGTCATGTATAGTCATACTAAACTTAGAGCTACTATAGATTTCAGCAAAAGTAGCCACAACACCTAAAGACAGCATCATACCTACATAAGGAGGTAAATGAGTTACCATTTTAAAAATTGGCACAAACACAATGGCGCCTAAACCTAAATAAAGCATGGTACCGCTAAATCTAGATTTTTTCTTTTCTTCAACTTCTTCCATATCTAAATCTCCTTTAAAAGCTGGTAAAAATGATGCGATAAATGTTGGTACAGCCATACATAGAAGCGATGGCACAAATAAATAACCTATTAAATATCCTGTGGTTACTTTTTTACCAATCCAAAGCATGGTTGTGGTTACATCACCAATTGGAGACCAAGCACCTCCAGCATTAGCAGCAATGATTATCAAACCTGCGTACCAAATACGCGCATCTCTATCTTTTACTATTTTTTGAAGTATAGAAATTAAAACAATAGTTGCTGTAAGATTATCTATTATGGCAGATAGTATAAAAGCTAATATTGAAAAAATCCATAAAATTTTTGTCTTCTTTTTTGTTTTTATGAAGTCTTTGATAGTCGAAAATCCATCAAAATAATCTATTATTTCAACAATAGTCATCGCACCTAATAGGAACACCAATATTTCGGAAGTCTTACCTAAATGATGTAATAAAGTCTCTTCCATGAGATGCATCTTTTCATCAGAGGAAAAATCTCCAAAACCTTCTAATAAAGTATGGTTAGCAGAATCAAACCATTGTGGGAAGCTTTCTAAACCTAAAGCAATTAATGCCCAACTAATAGCCATCATGACTAAGGCTGGAATAAGTTTATCAATTTTTATACTATGCTCTAAAGTAATGGCTAAATAGCCCATTACAAATACTAAAATAATTGCTGCTTCCATAAATTTAATTAGTTAGATGAGTTGGTTTAGTGCTATTTCAAAGGCTGTAGCACTAATACCTGTTTTCGATTTATTTTTATTATAAACTTTTTCTATTGCTTCTTTTATTCTATTTGATGTATCATTAAATATAGCTTCGTCAGTCATTTGAACGCGACGTTCCATAAAATATGCAAAAACACGTGCCATTCCACAGTTTGATATAAAGTCTGGAATTAGGCTAACTTTATAATCTGTATGTTCCATAATGGGCCCGAAGAAAATTTCTTTATCTGCAAACGGTACATTTGCTCCACAAGATATAACTTCTAAACCACTATCTATCATTTCATCTATTTGATGTATTGTAATTAACCTTGAGGCTGCACAAGGTGCAAAAATTTCAGTTTTTATGGACCATATTTTCTCATTAATCTCTTTAAAAGGAATTAAGTTCTCAGCTTCTAAAGTATTACCCTTTTTTGCAAGAAACAAATTATTTATTTCTTCAAAGGTAAATCCTTCTTCATTTATTAATCCGCCAGCTATATCAATAATGCCTACTACTTTGGCGCCCATTTGCGCTAAATAAAAAGCTGCAGCTGCTCCAACATTTCCAAACCCTTGAATAACAGCACGCTTACCTTTAATTGAACCTCCGTATACATTATAATATTGTTTTGCTGCTACAGCAACACCAAAACCAGTAATCATATCTGCAACGGTATATTTTCTTGAAACACTTGGTGAATATTCAGGATTTTCAATAACCTTTATAACACCTTGACGTAACTGCCCAATTCTGTTAATTTTATCGGCTTCTGTTGGTTTGAAGTGCCCGTTAAAAACACCTTCTTGAGGATGCCAAACACCGCTCTCTTCAGTTATAGGAATAACTTCATGTATTTCATCAACGTTTAAATCGCCACCAGTACCGTAATAACTTTTTAGTAGTGGTGATACAGCCTTATACCAACGCTCTAAAACACCTTTTTTTCGTGGATCTTTGGGATCGAAATTTATACCAGATTTTGCACCACCGATAGCTGGTCCAGAGACTGTAAACTTAATCTCCATAGTTTTCGCTAAAGATAAAACTTCGTTCATATCAAGACCTTTTCGCATTCGTGTTCCGCCTCCTGCAGCTCCTCCACGCAATGAGTTTATCACTACCCAACCTTCGGCTTCCGTTTCGGAATCTTTCCAATTGAAAATAATTTCTGGTGCTTTATTTTCGTATTTTTTTAATAATTCTTTCATTTCTAATTAATTAGGTTTTTTTAGCTTTAAAAATTTTTAAGATGTTATTTAAATGTGTAGCTAAAGCTGATTCATTAGAAATTTATTTAAATTATTGTTGTAACAAATATAAAAAACTAAAATTCTTAAAGATTAATTTTTCGTTATTTTTAAGGTAGATATATTACACCTGAACTATGATTTTTAATTGCGCCAGTAACACTTTTTAAACAGTTTACTTCGTTTCGTAATTTTAGAACCCCTAAAAACCCAAAAATTAAAGCTTCTTTGAATTCTATGATAGACTTTGAGGGTATTATTATTCTGTTTTTTGTCTTAGTTTTAAGTGTATCCATTAAATAGGTATTAAAAACACCACCACCTGTAATCAAAACCGAAGCATTTTCTTTTTTATTAATTTCTTTTGCTAATTGAATAGCGATATGTTCTACAAATGTTTTTAAAATATCTGGAATTTCTAATTGAAAATTATCAATTAATGGAAAAATGGTTTTAATCACCCATTCTAATCCCAATGATTTTGGAAATTCTGTTTTGTAAAATGATAACGTATTTAATTCATTTAACAAATTTTGTTTTATTAAACCTGTTGATGCTATTTTACCAGCATCGTCATAATTAAAATTCAATTTTTGGACATAATGATTTAAAACAATATTTACCGGACAAATGTCATAAGCAATTCTCTCCTTATTAATCTTAGTTGAAATATTAGCAAATCCACCTAAATTCAAACAAAAATCATATTCAGAAAACAACAACTTATCGCCTATTGGCACTAATGGCGCACCTTGACCACCTAGTTCAACATCCTGAACTCTAAAATCGCAAACTACAGTTTTATTAAGTAGTTTCGCTAAAATAGGTTTATTTCCTATTTGATAGGTTAGTTTATTTTCGGGTTGATGTAGTGCTGTATGTCCGTGAGAACAAACTGCATCAATATTTTCAATACTATTTTTTTTTATAAAATTCTTTATAATTTTTGCTAGATAGCGGGTGTAATTTTCATCTATTTCATGTAAGTTTTCTAAAGAATAATTGACTAAGTTTTTTAGTGTATTTTGCCATTCCACATCATATTCCACTGTTTCTGAATGTACTATATTAAAACTCCAAGTATTATCAAACTGAAACTGAACAAGAACTAAGTCTATTCCATCTAAAGATGTTCCAGACATGACTCCCAAAATACTGTATTTCTTATTTTCCATCAGACGTAAAAATAATAATCCAAATTGAAAAATTCACACTAAAAGGCTATATTTGTAAACATTTTTTATCAAAATATCATTTTAATTACGAATTATGAATTTCAACCTTTCAGAAGAACATATTATGATTCGCGATGCCGCTCGCGATTTTGCTCAAACCGAATTACTTCCTGGTGTTATTGAACGTGATAACAAACAGGAATTTCCTAACAAGCTCGTCCGAAAAATGGGAGAACTTGGTTTTATGGGCATAATGGTTGACCCGAAATACGGTGGAAGCGGAATGGATGCTATTTCTTATGTATTAATCATGGAAGAATTATCAAAAATTGATGCATCGGCTTCGGTAATTGTTTCTGTAAATAACTCTTTAGTTTGCTATGGTTTAGAGGCTTATGGAAGTGAAGAACAAAAACAAAAGTATCTTACTAAACTAGCAACGGGAGAATTTGTGGGCGCATTTTGCCTTAGCGAACCTGAAGCTGGAAGTGATGCCACATCGCAAAGAACAACTGCTATTGATAAAGGTGACCACTATATTATTAACGGTACAAAAAACTGGATTACAAGTGGCGGTCGTGCGGATGTTTATTTAGTTATTGCACAAACCGATAGAGATAAAGGTTCGCATGGTATTAATGCATTTATTGTTGAAAAAGGGACGGCAGGTTTCCATGTTGGACCAAAAGAAGATAAATTAGGAATCCGCGGAAGCGATACGCATACATTACAATTTAATGATGTAAAAATACCTAAAGAAAATAGAATTGGTGTTAACGGTTCTGGATTTCGTTTTGCCATGAAAACACTTTCTGGTGGACGCATTGGTATTGCAGCTCAGGCTTTAGGTATTGCTTCAGGAGCATTTGAATTAGCTTTAAAATACTCCAAAGAACGTAAAGCTTTTGGGACCGAAATTTGCAACCATCAAGCCATTGCTTTTAAATTAGCAGATATGGCTACAGATATTGAAGCAGCAAGACATTTAGTTATGAAAGCTGCTTGGGAGAAAGATCAAGGCAGAAATTATGATTACTCAAGCGCCATGGCAAAACTTTATGCCTCTAAAGTAGCTATGGAACACACTGTGGAAGCTGTTCAAATACACGGTGGAAATGGTTTTGTTAAAGATTATCATGTTGAGCGTTTGATGCGTGATGCAAAAATTACTCAGATTTATGAAGGTACTTCAGAAATTCAAAAAATAGTTATTTCTAGAAGTTTAATTAAGGACTAATTTTATTCAATTTGCTCTACTCGTTTTACTAATTTACCAAGTGTAAGACCTTGAACTAATATTGAAAACACAACAACAACATAGGTTATTACTAAAAATAAATCTCTATACATAGCCTCGGTTAATCCTAAGGCTAGAGCAATAGAAATACCTCCTCGCAAACCTCCCCAAGTCATTATTAAATTGGTTTTGGGGACAAAATCTAATTTCTTTTTAAAGAGACTAATAGGTAACAATAAAGATAAATAGCGACATAATAGCACCACTGGGACAGCAATTAGTCCTGCTAAAATGTAATCTGTTTTAAAGGTAAGTACTAAAATTTCCATACCAATTAAAACAAATAGAATGGTATTTAGAAGAATATCAATGAGTTCCCAAAATTTATCAACATAATTTTCTGTAATTTCACTCATAGCAGATCCACGAACCGTATCATTACCCACTACTAATCCTGCCGTAACCATTGCTAACGGGGCAGATAAATGCAATTTATGAGCAACAACTGTTCCGCCCATAACTGCTGCTAAAGTTATAATAACTTCAATATCATAATCATTTATAGATCTCATCAAACGATACGATATCCATCCTAAAAAACCACCTAAAAGTATACCTCCAAAAACTTCTTTTCCAAATAGTTTTAAAACATCAAAAGCTTCAATCTCTCCAGTTCCTAATAAGGCTATTTGAAAAATGGTTAAAAATACAACTACTCCAACGCCATCGTTAAACAATGACTCTCCAACAATTTTTGCTTCTAATTTTTTAGGTACACCTGCCTTTTTTAAAATCCCTAAAACAGCAATAGGGTCGGTTGGTGATATTAATGCGCCAAATAGCAAACAATAAATGAAGTTTATTTCTAAACCAATTAATTTTAGAATTAAAAAAACAGAGGTGCCTACTAAAAAGGTAGATACCAACACCCCAAAAGTTGAAAATACCAAAACTGGCCAACGTTGTATCTTTAACTGTTCAAAATTAGTATGCAAAGCACCTGCGAAAAGCAAAAAACTTAACATAACATCTAATAAAACTATTTTGAAATCTATTTGTGTGATTATGAATTTCTCAGCATCTAATAATGTCGAATCAAAATAACTTAATGCAAACACAAAAAATGTAAAAACAATAGTTATAAACATTAATCCTATTGTATTCGGGAGTTTTAAAAATCTAACATTTATGTAACCAAAAATAGCTGAAAGAACAACTAATATGGTAATAATTAAAAAATAATCATTCATAATAAAAACTTTAAAAAGCTAAAATAAAGCATCTCTTAGAATATAAAATACATTGTACCAAATATTATTTTGAAGGATAAAAAAATAAAACTCATCTTTAATAAATACTTTTGTTAAGAATTAATAAACTTTCCGACTTTATTTAAATAGATTTTTATCTTTAGAAAAAAATATTTATGCAAAAGACGTACTACGATCCAGCTGATTTAAAAAAGTTTGGAAAAATAAGTGAATGGAATCAAGAATTAGGCGACAAATTTTTTGAATACTACGGAAAGGTATTTGAAGAAGGTGCGCTTACAGCTCGTGAAAAATCGTTAATTGCATTGGCAGTAGCCCATACAGAACAATGCCCTTATTGCATTGATGCCTATACAAAAGATGGTTTGCAACGCGGCATTACTAAAGAAGAAATGATGGAAGCACTTCATGTTGGAGCCGCAATAAAAGGTGGCGCGACACTAGTACACGGTGTGCAAATGATGAATAAAGTGAATAAGTTAGAAATGTAAATCCATTGTCAGGTCGAGCGCAGTCGAGACCTAAACAACCTCTCGACTGCGCTCGAGGAGACAACTTAAAAACTTTTAAACCTGAAACTTTAAATGATTAAATCCCTACACAAACGCGAAAGCGACTTAGCTAATAGCAACAGACAATTAGAAATTTTATCGAATGGAATATTCCAAAATGGGGATTTACCAACTTTTAAAGATAAGATTGCTGAAACTGAACAATTTCCACTAAGAGCAAAAAAACTAGAAATACTGCAAATAAATGTAGGTTATATGTGTAACCAAGTTTGCGAGCATTGTCATGTTGATGCAGGGCCAGACCGAAAAGAAATTATGACTCGTGAAACGATGTGGCAATGCTTAGAAGTTATAAAAAATACTGGAGCACATACGTTAGATTTAACAGGTGGAGCCCCAGAAATGAACCCTGATTTTCGTTGGTTTGTTGAAGAAGCTGCTAAAGCCGGAATTAAAGATTTTATTGTGCGCTCTAACTTAACTATTATTAGAGCTAATAAAAAATATTACGATTTACCCGAATTCTTTAAAAAACATAATGTTCATGTGGTGAGTTCAATGCCACATTGGACGCGTGGAAAAACAGATAAACAGCGTGGTGACGGTGTTTTCGATAAATCTATAAAAGCATTACAAGAATTAAATGCTATTGGTTACGGTATGCCAGATAGCAAACTAAAATTAGATTTGGTTTACAATCCATCTGGTGCGTTTTTACCAGGCGACCAAGCATCTTTGGAAAAGGATTTCAAAAAAGCTTTAAATGAAGATTTTGATATTCAGTTTCACAATTTATTCGCTATAACCAATTTACCAATTAGTAGGTTTTTAGATTACTTAATTGCTTCTGAAAATTATGAAGATTATATGTATCAACTCGTTGAAGCTTACAACCCAAGTGCGGTACAAAATGTGATGTGTACCAATACATTATCTGTAAGTTGGGATGGTTATTTGTATGATTGCGATTTTAATCAAATGCTAGAATTACCTGTAAATAGTAAGGTAAAACATATTAGCGCGTATAATGAGGAATTATTGGAAGGCAGAAATATCGTAATTTCTCAACACTGTTATGGCTGTACTGCTGGCGCAGGAAGTAGTTGTCAAGGTTCTGTAGCTTAACAAAAGCCCCTTTAATTCCCCGAAGGGGAAAACTCAACTTATGAAAAATATAATTATTTTTATCTGTATTGGAATTTCATTTTCTGGATTTTCTCAGAAGAGCATGTCTAAATTATTAAAACAATATAATAAAGAAAGCATTCCATACATTTCTGTTGAAGTATTAAAAAATGAAAAATCAGAAGTTATTTTGTTAGATTCTAGAGAAGAAAAAGAATATCATGTAAGTCATATAAAAGATGCTATTCGTGTGGGTTATGATTTTTTTAATCTCGATACTGTTCAGCAAAAGCTACCAAATAAAGATTCTAAAATTGTGGTGTATTGTTCCATTGGAGTTCGATCTGAAGATATCGCTGAAAAACTAAAAAAAGCTGGCTATAATAATGTTTACAACCTTTATGGTGGTATTTTTGAATGGAAAAGTAACGATAACAAAGTATATAATTCTGGAGAAAAAGAAACCGACAGCATTCATACCTTTTCAAAAGAATGGAGCAAATGGTTAAGAAAAGGAACAAAAGTTTATGACTAAAAATTTATTAATCGTTTTTGTAAAAAACATAAAATTAGGCAAAGTAAAAACCCGATTAGCCAAAACAATTGGAGATCATGGTGCCTTTGAAGTTTATAGCGAATTGGTTAAAATTACGGAACTAGCCACTCAAAATATAGCGGCTGATAAGCGTATTTATTTTTCTGATGCCGTTGTTGAAACCAAATGGAAAAATGAAACTAAAGCCGTTCAACAGGGTGAAAATTTAGGCGAACGCATGAAAAATGCTTTTGCAAAAGGATTTTTAGATGGTTACGAACGCATTGTTTTAATAGGGTCAGATTTACCAGACATAAGTTCAACACATATAGAAAATGGCTTTAATGCTTTACAAAAAGCAGAAGTAACATTTGGTCCTGCCGAAGATGGTGGTTATTATCTCATAGGTCTTTCAGAATTAAAAGCATGTGTTTTTGAAAACAAACCATGGAGCAAATCGCATTTATTAGAAGAAACACTTATGGAATTGAAACAAAAAAATATAAATTTCAAATTACTTGAAACACTAAACGATATTGATACATTTGAAGATTTAGAAGCTTCAACATTTTATAAAAACAATACAAAATTACAAACTAGAATTCAGCAACTAAATGATTAAATATATAGAAAAAACAGTTGATTATTTAAAGGAAAAAGGATTTGAAAAACCAGAAATTGGAATTATTCTTGGTACAGGTTTAGGGCAATTGATTGATGAAATTAATATTCTAAAAGAAGTTAGCTATAATCATATCCCAAATTTTCCAACAGCAACTGTTGAGTTTCATAAAGGCAAACTTATTTACGGTGAGTTAGAAGGTAAAAAAGTGGTAGTTATGCAAGGGCGTTTTCATATATATGAGGGCTACACGTTGCAAGATGTTACTTTTCCTGTAAGAATTATGGAGAAATTAGGGATTAGTACGCTTTTAGTTTCAAATGCTGCGGGTGCCATAAATTTAGATTTCAAAAAAAGTGAATTAATGCTTATTGAAGATCATATAAATCTTCAAGGAAGCTCGCCTTTGGCCTTTAAGGGTGTTGAAAAATTAGGTGAACGTTTTACAGATATGAGCGCACCTTATGATGCTGAAATCAATTCAAAATTTAAAGCCATCGCCAAAGCGAATGGCATAAAACTTCATGAAGGTGTTTACGCTAGTGTTGTTGGTCCGCAATTAGAAACTAGAGCCGAATACAGAATGTTAAAAATTATTGGTGCTGATGCTGTTGGCATGAGTACTGTACCCGAAATTATTGTCGCCAATCATTTAAATTTAAAAGTCGCAGCCATATCAGTTTTAACAGATGAATGCGATCCTGATAACCTTAAACCTGTAGATATTTCAGATATTATTGACAGTGCAGTAAAAGCAGAACCTAATATGATTACGCTATTTAAAGAACTAATAAAAACAATATAACGTCATTCCGAATGAAGTGAAGGAATCTCATCATAAGATTGCCACCTCATTTCATTCCTCGCAATGACATAAAATATATAGAATGAGCTATCTAGAAACCACACACGATGTATATAAAGAAGCAGCACTAACACCTGATGTTGGCCTATGCTGTACTACGAATCCTATTTGGGAATTACCAGGATTAAAAATCCCAAAAATTATGCAAGAAATGAACTATGGCTGTGGCTCAACAGTTCATGCACGCGATTTAACCAATAATCCAAAAATGCTTTATGTAGGTGTTGGTGGTGGTATGGAACTGTTACAATTTGCCTATTTCAATCGTCAAAAAGGAGGTGTTGTTGGTATTGATGTGGTTGAGGAAATGCTTGAAGCTTCGCGGAAAAATTTTTTAGAAGCTGAAGTACAAAACGATTGGTTTAAAAGTGAATTTGTAGATCTTAAAAAAGGAGATGCTATGCATTTACCTGTTGAGGATAATAGTATTGATGTTGCGGCTCAAAATTGTTTATTCAATATTTTTAAAGCTGATGATTTAAAACAAGCTATTGCTGAAATGTATCGCGTTTTAAAACCACATGGTAAGTTAGTAATGAGCGACCCAACTTGTGAACAACCCATGAATGATGCATTGAGAAACGATGAACGTTTACGTGCCTTATGCCTAAGCGGAAGTTTACCAATTGCGGAATACGTTAAAGCACTTACTGATGCTGGCTTTGGAACCATTGAAATTCGTGCTAGAAAACCATACCGCATTTTAGACTCAAAACATTATCCAACAGACGAGTTAATTTACATTGAATCTATAGAAGTTGCAGCTATTAAAGACCCAATGCCTGAAGATGGCCCATGTATTTTTACAGGAAAGGCTGCTATTTATTACGGTACTGAAGATTATTTTGATGATAAACTAGGACATGTTTTACTTAAAAATCAGCCATTAGCTATTTGTGATAAAACAGCTGGAGCTTTAGCTTCATTAAATAGAGATGATATTTTTATTAGCGAATCTACTTATCATTATGATGGTGGCGGCTGTTGTTAAGACGATAATTGCTATTTGATTATTATCACTAAAACGTAAAATACTTTATGCAAAAATATATAGACATCATAAAAAACTCCTATTCTGGTTATTGGAATTATCTGAAAAATGAAATTCTATTTCAAAATAACTGGGATAACTATTTGTATGGTTTAATTATAATTTCTTTACTTGTTTGGGGTTTGGAAACACTATTTCCTTGGCGAAAAAATCAATCTATATTTAGAAAAGATTTTTGGTTAGACACCTTTTACATGTTCTTCAATTTCTTTTTATTAAATCTCATAGTTTTAATAGCGTTATCAAATACGGTAGCTCAATTTTTTAATGATATTTTAAAAAGTATAGGTTTATCCCTTTCAAACTTTCAATTATTTGATTCAACCGATTTACCAAAATGGCTCGGTTTACTCATTTTCTTTTTAGTTAGCGATTTTGTGCAATGGAATACGCATCGTTTATTGCACCGCATCCCCTTTTTATGGAATTTCCATAAAGTACATCACTCAGTTAAAGAAATGGGGTTTGCGGCACATTTACGTTATCATTGGATGGAACCCGTAGTTTATAAATCATTACTTTACATTCCTCTGGCACTTATTGCAAACTACAAGGCACAAGATGTTGCTATTGTTTATTTTTTCACTATTGTAATTGGGCATCTAAACCACGCCAACCTTGGTTGGGATTATGGGTTTTTAAAATACGTTTTCAATAATCCAAAAATGCATATCTGGCATCATGCAAAGGAGCTTCCTAAAAACGTTAGGTTTGGTGTTAATTACGGACTAACATTAAGCATTTGGGATTATATTTTTAAAACAAATCACGTTCCATATAATGGGAGAGACATTGAACTTGGTTTTGAAAATGATGAACAATTCCCAAAAAGCTTTATTAATCAGGAATTATACCCATTGAATAAAAAATGAAATACCTACAACTCTTATTCATTATAATTTTAATTTCAGCTTGTTCTGGTACAAAACGTGCAGTTGAAAATTCTCAAAAAGAAACTTCTGAAACTGTAACGATTAAAGATACTGTTCATGAAATCATTAAAGAGGTTGAAGAAAACAAATCCATAACTAACTCTGAAGAACCAATTATAGAAAGTTTTACTAAGAAAGAAGCATTTAATCATTCATCATGGAACAACTTACTACAAAATAATGTTTCGCAAACGGGCAATGTAAATTACAAAACATTTAAAACTAATAAAAAAACATTATTAAACTACATAACAAGTTTGGGTGAAAATATGCCAAATGAAACCTGGACAAAAAAAGATAAATTAGCTTTTTGGATAAACGCTTACAATGCTATGACTGTTGATTTAATTCTTCGTAATTATCCTTTAAAAAGTATTAAAGACATTAAAAACCCTTGGGAGCAACGCTATTGGAAATTGGCTGATAAATGGTATAATTTAGATGAGATTGAACATCAAATTTTACGTAAAATGGATGAACCTCGTATCCATTTTGCTATTATATGCGCATCATATTCTTGTCCTAAATTACAAAATGAAGCATATACTTCGGAAGATTTAGAACAGCAACTTACGAAAGCTACTAAAGAATTTTTAAACGATTCAGAAAGAAATTCAATATCACAAAACAACATAGAATTATCAAAAATATTTAAATGGTTTAGTAAAGATTTTGAACAAAACGGAAGTTTAATTAACTTTCTAAACCTGTATTCTGATATAAAAATTTCAGATAAAGCAAAAAAGAGTTTTAAAGATTATAACTGGGATTTGAATGAATAAAATCTCTATCATAATTCCTACATTAAACGAGGCAGAAAATATTTCAAGATTGCTGAATCATCTTCTAGCAAATGCCTCAAAAGAAAATATTTCAGAAATCATTATAGTAGATGGTGGCAGTACGGACGACTCTCAAAACATTATAAAATCCTTTGAAAATATAGTCTTTTTAAATTCTGAAAAAGGCCGTGCAAAACAAATGAATTTAGGTGCTAAATTTGCTAAAGGACATATACTTTACTTTTTACATGCTGATTCTTTTCCTCCAAAAAATTTTGATAAACTCATTGTAAATGAAGTAAAAAAAAGTAATGAAGCAGGATGTTTTATTATGAAATTTAATAGTAGTCATTTATGGTTAAAAGTTGCGGGATGGCTAACGCAATTGCCTTTTAAATTTTGTCGTGGTGGAGACCAAAGTCAGTTTATTACTAAATCTCTTTTTAATAGTATTGGTGGTTTTGATGAAAACTTCAAAATTTATGAAGACAACGATTTAATAAGTAAACTTTATAAACGCAAACAATTTGTAGTTATTCAAAAATGGCTTACAACTTCTCCTAGATGTTATTCTAATAACGGAATTTTTAAATTGCAATGGCATTACTGGACCATTCATTTAAAAAAAATTTTTGGTGCATCGGCTCATGAATTAAACCAATATTATAAAAAGTATATTACTTAACTTATTTATTTCTCCCAACTTCTTTAGGATACAATGTGTACACAAAGTCGCTTTGAAAAACCGCTTTGGTATCCACATCAATAGCTGATAGTTTTCCTTTAAAAGCCGCTCCTGTATCAACATTCCAAATATTAGCTGCTTGCATTGGTTTTATAAAATTGTATCGTGTTGTTGGTGTATGTCCTATATAAATTTCTTTATAATGCTTTAATCGATTTGGGTATAAAATGGAATCTGATTTTATTTTTTCATTTAAAGTTAAAGCCATTTCCCAAAGGGTTCTATCAAAATAAAATGTGTTCTCATAAACTTCTTTTTGAACACCGTGCATTGAGGTAAAACCTGCATGAATAAACAATCTGTTTTCATTATCTATATGATACATGCTCATATTTCTAAAAAAATCTAAATGTTTCTTTTTATCTATATCAATAGCATTTTCATAACTATCAAGAGTTTCTTTACCACCGTGCATATACCAAGT
>JBAQZZ010000134.1:0-1972 GCA_049791475.1 Flavobacteriaceae bacterium
TGGTTTTCTTCATTAGAAAAATGTTTGAAATTATTCTTCTAATATACTGAAAATCAATGCTTTAACCTAATGTTTTAACACTTAATATGTTGATTTTCAATGGGTTGTATTTTTGTCATGTACTAAACTAAGTTTCTTATATTTGCTCATAGCACAAATATAGGCATAGCCTTTAGAACATGACCACCTGCAAAGCAGGTGGTTTTATAAGGGAAAATAAAATAAGTGGCGGCAAAGTTTTAAGCCATCACCTACCAAAAGGTAGTAATCGCCTAAAGGTAGCACTCCGTCAAGCCGCAAATGCAATAGGAAACTTAAAAGAAGGTCATTTGTCAGATTTTTTTAGACGGATAAACTATAAAAAAGGAAGGGCAACTGCGGTAAGTGCAACAGCAAGAAAACTGGCAGTTATCATCTGGAATATGCTCACAAAAGGAGTTCCATACAATCCACCAGAGGAATATCTTTTTTTAGACCAAAAAAGAAAACTAAAAATGGTAAGCAGAATAAAAAGAAATATCGCTAAATTTGAGATTAAACCTGAAGACGTTGGATTTAGTAACTTGATGAATATCAGTACTTAATATTTGACGTTAGTTGGAATACAAGAAAATCGTTTTTCAAATAAACATTTCGTAAAAAAATTGTATTTTTGATTAAATACTCAAATTATGGATTTACAAACTCGAAAACTCAATTTAATTACTTATCTAGCCCAAATTAAGGACGAGATATTATTTGACAAATTGGAAAATTACATCCTTAAAAGAGAGATTGAACACAATCCTGAATTAAAACCATTTACTGTCGAGGAATTAATTAATCGAATTGAAAAATCTGAATTGGATTTCAAAAATGGGAAAATAAAAAGTCAAGAAGATTTAGAGAGAATATCAGCAAATTGGTAACAATGAAAATAGTTTGGACTGATTTTGCTATCAGAAATTTAAAAGACATTTTTGATTATTATTCTATTGAAGTAAATAAAAAACTTGCTCATAAAATCAGAAAACAAATACTTAAATCCTCGAAACAATTAATAAAAAACCCGAATTCTGGTCCAATAGAACCTAATTTGACAATTCTAAATAAAAATCACCGATATTTAATAAGTGGACATTATAAACTTATTTACAGGATTGTAGATAATGAAATTATAATTAATGATGTCTTTGACACACGACAAAATCCGACTAAAATGAATGATGAAAATCGGATTAAATAATAAAGTACTACTGCCAACACCGTATCATTAATTGCTTTGGCAAGTGCTTATTTGGAAAATTCCTTCGGAATTTTCTCTGGTTCGTTTTTGTTTACTAAATTAGTTGCTTAACCACGCAACTAACCATACACCAACCGTTATGCACAAGTTACCAGACCAACGAAAACCGTGCTTCCATTCAAGTTTTTAGATTTTTAAAAAAGAAAAAAAGAATCCGAAATTGAAATTGAAATTGAAAAAATCACGTCGGAATTAATCACTCTTGCGGAATTACAAAACGTGCGGAGAATTGCGCTGAATTTAGGACTTGCCAAAATGCAGGTTTTGCATCGAAAATTTAGTCAGCCGAAAAGTTTTGGCTGAATTGCAGAAACGCAAAACGTACGGCTGAACTGTATGGAAAAAGGATTTTCCCAAGTTTAATTTTTAACGAGGAAAATTTAGAAAACCAAAAGTTCGGGCTGAATAGCGGAATTTCAAAACGTTCGGAAATAAAACGGAATGAAAATCGGAATTTTTTTTGGAGTTTTAAGGAAAAAATGAATAAATTGAAAATATAAAAAGTTCGTCGGATTTAACTCTTGCGGACAAAAAAAGAAATAAAACCAGTGCATAACAACGTATCCTATGAAAAGCACTAGCCTAGTTCCCCAAAGTTAATATTTATTTTTTAATTATCTCATAATGATTATTGTGTGGTGTTGAAATGTTAATAATTCCGATAGGATTATTAATATTTCAATGCCT
>JBAQZZ010000135.1:0-5111 GCA_049791475.1 Flavobacteriaceae bacterium
GTACATTCAAAATATTTACGTTTTGATTTTTCACATTTCTCAAAATTGACTGTCGAAGAATTACGCGAAGTAGAGAATTTTGTAAATAGACGAATAGATGGAAAATTACCTTTAATTGAAAAGCGAAATATACCAAAAGAAGAGGCTATTGCTGATGGTGCCATGAGTTTGTTTGGTGAAAAATATGGCGATACGGTTCGTGCTATTCGTTTTGGAAAATCTATTGAACTTTGTGGTGGTACGCATGTAAAAAACACTGCTGATATTTGGCATTTTAAAATTGTTTCTGAAGGTGCTGTGGCGGCAGGAATAAGAAGGATAGAAGCGATTTCAAACGACGCTGTAAAAGATTTTTATTTTGAAAACAATCGTGCTTATTTTGAAATGAAAGATTTGCTTAATAATGCGCAAGAACCAGTAAAGGCTCTTCAAAGTTTGCAGGAAGAAAACACCAATCTTAAAAAGGAGATAGAAGTCCTATTAAAAGATAAAGCTAAAAATGTAAAAGGCGAACTTAAGAATGAATTAGAGGATATTAATGGCATTCAGTTTTTAGCTAAAAAATTAGATTTAGACGCTGGAGGATTAAAAGATGTGGCTTTTGATTTAGGAAGTCAGTTTGATAATTTATTTTTATTATTTGCAAGTGAGAAAGAAGGAAAGGCTTTTTTAACGTGTTATATTTCTAAAGAATTAGTAGCTGAGAAAGATTTAAACGCAGGTAAAGTTGTGCGAGAACTTGGAAAATATATTCAAGGCGGCGGTGGCGGACAACCATTTTTCGCAACTGCTGGTGGAAAAAATCCCGATGGGATTGCTAAGGCTTTGGGGCATGCTAAGAATTATCTTAAATTGATATCTTAAAATATTTTTTCTCGCAAAGTCGTAGAGGCGCAAAGTAGAGGTATACAAAAAAGTAGCAAGAGATATGACTGAAAATGAAATTGCTCGAGTAATAGTTGATAAGTGTTACCATATTCATGTAGCACTTGGTCCAGGGTTATTGGAATCTGTTTATGAAGAAGTTTTATATTATGAACTTAATCAAGAAGGATTAAACATTAAGCGTCAACAAGATTTACCTGTTTTCTATAAAAGTTTAAAAATGGATGTTGGTTTTAGAGCAGATTTAATCGTTGAGAATAAAGTGATTATTGAGTTAAAATCGGTTGAAAAGATTGTACCAGTCCACCAAAAACAATTACTTACATATTTAAAGATTTCGGAATTGAAATTAGGTTTATTAGTCAATTTTAACGACGCACTTATTAAAAATGGGATAACAAGAATAGTAAACAGATTATAATTTTTTCTTTGCGCCTTTGCGTCTTTGCGAGATGAATTTACAAACCAAAATACAACTAGAAAAAGAATCTAAAAATCAAATAGATTATAACTCCAATGTCTTACTTTTAGGTTCATGTTTTTCTGAGAATATTGGCAAAAAGCTTGATTATTTTAAGTTTCAAAACTTTCAAAACCCTTTCGGAATTTTATTTCACCCAAAAGCTATTGAAACTTTAATTTCAAATGCTGTTGAGCATAAAGTATATTCAGAAAAAGAGGTATTTTTTAATAATGAGCAGTGGCATTGTTTTGATGCACACTCAAAATTAAGTAATACCTCAAAAGAGCATTTAATAAGTCAATTAAATAATCAAATAAATTTTACAGCTTCAAAATTAAAAATAGCTTCTCATATAATTATCACATTGGGAACCACATGGATATATCGCGTTGTTAAATCGAATGCTATTGTAGCTAATTGCCATAAAGTACCTCAAAAACAGTTTAAAAAAGAGTTGCTATCGGTTGATGAAGTGACAGATTCACTAAAAAACATTTTGAGTTTAATTAGAAGTATTAATTACGAAGCTTCAATTATTTTTACAGTATCGCCTGTTCGCCATTTAAAAGATGGCTTTATTGAAAACACACAAAGTAAAGCGCATTTATTGGCTGCAATTCATCAAGTTGTTTCCCCTTTGGGGGCTAGGGGGCTTTATTTTCCTTCTTATGAAATTATGATGGACGAACTTCGTGATTACCGTTTTTATGATGAAGATATGATTCACCCTAATCAAACAGCCATCAATTATATTTGGGATAAATTTAAAGAAGTTTGGATTTCCGATTCAGCTTTCAAAACTATGGATGCCGTTGATAGTGTTCAAAAAGGATTTCAACACAAGGCTTTTAATTCAAAATCTGAGGCTCATCAAAAATTTCTTCAAAAGTTAGAAGCTAAAAAAAATCAGCTTCAATTGCAGTTTCCACATATTGTCTTCTAAATATACGTAATTCATCGTATTGATTTCTTGTCTTTTAATGTTGCAGTTTTGCGGTTTTAGTAGTTTTTTTAAAAATATTGTTATTGAAATTTGATTGATTTAGCATGATAATCAAATTATTACGTTTAATCTTTTTTTATAACACTTAGTCGAAAAATTATCAAGTGTCAATTTTTTTTCAATTAAATTCACCATGCTATTAATCAGTTCATATCAAAAAACATCAACAGTTAAAATCATTAAATGGATTTTTGTTGGTGTTTTTTTTTATGTTCAAGTATTGGATCATTTAACTTCTTTTCAGGTATTTAATCTTTCATCTGCATTATTATTTTAATTATTCTTTTTTTTATTTGTAATTAAAGTTTTCTTTATACTAAATAACATTAATTTAGACATCATTCATTGGAGGAAATTGATGTTTTTTTATTTAATTTAGCGGCATGCGAAAAATTCTATTTGGTGTTGTGATTACGTTGGTTGTTTTGTTCACTTTTAAATATTGTGGAGACAAACGCGAAGATAAAATTGTACTTCAAGAAAGTTCAGCACTCATTCAAGAGCAAATAAAAAATGTAGGAAAGCTTATAGTTACTGAAGGTCATTTTAGTGAAGTTTTCAATTATAAAAATTCAAAAGATATTTTTGGTGATTACTTTACTTCGGAAAAAAAGGCTCTGGTGGTTGTAAATGCTGATGTTACTATTGCTTACGATTTAAGTAAAATTCAATTTGAAATTGATGAAGCTTCTAAAACACTAACCATTATAAGTATTCCAGAAGAAGAAATTAAAATAAGTCCAGATTTGGAATATTATGATATTCAAGCCGATTTTTTAAATCCGTTTGAAGCTAAAGATTATAACGATATTAAAAATATTGTAAAAGAGTCATTAAGCAAAAAATTAGAAAATTCCGATTTAAAAAGTAATGCCAAAAACAGATTAATTAGCGAGTTAGCCAAGTTTTATATTCTAACAAATTCTTTAGGCTGGACGTTGCAATATAACAATATGCCAATTTCCAAAACAGAAACCTTACAAGACTTAAAACTATAATTTATTTTGTAAGCTTGCCCATCCACCGCCATTAATACACTCAATGCCATTTTTACGTAAAATAGATGCTGCATTACTAGAACGCATGCCACTAGCACAACAAGTAATGATAGGTTTGTTCAACTTTTTAATAGCATCAATTTTCAACGAGATAGTTTGAAGCGGAATATTTTTTGAACCTTTAATGGCACCTTGGTTATATTCTTGAGTCGTTCTCACATCAATGATGATAGCGCCTCTAGATTTAAACTTTTTTAACTCCTCTTTTTTACTTCCAAATAATGTGTTTAGTAATCCCATAAATAAAATTTTATACAAAAATCACCAATAATAATTAAAAGAATGTAACAACTGTTACTCATATTTTTTTGAGAATTTTTGTGTATATTCAACCACTACAAAAATGATATTAATCAAGTATGGAGCAACCCTACGTAACACTTAAAATAGAAAACAAAGTTGGGTATATTGAGTTTTATCACCCTGATAAAAATGCAATGTCTAGTAATTTGTTATCACAATTAACTCAAACCATTGAGAATGCTGGAGTTAATGAAGCTATTAATGTTATTGTATTAAAAAGTGGAGGAGCACGTACCTTTTGTGCAGGTGCAAGTTTTAAAGAATTAATTGCTATTGATGATGCTAAAACTGGTGAGCAATTTTTCTCTGGTTTTGCAACTTTAATTAATGTAATGCGTAAATGCCCAAAGCTTATTATTGGCAGAGTACAAGGTAAAACTGTAGGAGGTGGTGTTGGTTTAGCTGCTACGACCGATTATTGTTTAGCAACGCAATATGCATCTATTAAACTTAGCGAATTAAGTATAGGTATTGGACCTTTTGTTATTGAGCCAGTAGTTTCCAAGAAAATGGGAAAAACCGCAATGTCTCAAATGACGATTAATGCAGAACGGTTTTATACTGCTGAATATGCTAAAAGTAAGGGTTTATATGATGCTATTTTTGATACAACTGAACAATTGGACGAAGCAGTTAAAGTTTTGGCAGAAAAGCTATCTGGTTATAACCCCGAGGCTTTAAAAGAAATGAAAAAAGTTTTTTGGGAAAATACGGAGCATTGGGATGCTTTGCTAAAAGATCGTGCAAGAATTAGTGGAAAACTCGTTTTAAGTGCCTTTACTAAAAACACTTTGAAACGGTTTAAGTGACAACCCCAAAAATTTAAATTTAAAATAATTTGTATTATTTTTCGTTTATTTTTCGTGTTAAAAATTAATTATCTTTACAGGATAACGACAACAAAAAACTTTCTATATCCTGACGTATTTACGGGATATCGACAATAAAAGTTGCTATATAACGAGTTGCCATTAATACCTAAAAAACTTTGCGGATTAAATAAAATGTACTAACTTTGTAATTACAATATAAAGTTATGGAAACAGCAATTATAAAAATCGGAAATTCAAAAGGTTTGCGTTTAAGCAAAACGATTTTGGAAAAATATAATATAAAAGACAAAGTCGAAATGATTTTGGAAAAGGGTCAAATAATATTGAAGCCAATTGATAGTCCAAGAAAAAATTGGGAAAAAGCCTTTGAAAGAATGCGTGAGAATAATGACGACAGATTACTTTTCAATGACGTGTTCGAGGATGAAAACTTCGAAGAATGGAATTAAAACAATATTCAATAGTTCTTGTAAATCTTAACCCAACAATTGGAAGTGAAATTAAAAAAACACGTCCTTGCGTAATTGTCTCACCGAATGAAATAAACAAATTTCTGAAAACAATAG
>JBAQZZ010000136.1:0-2498 GCA_049791475.1 Flavobacteriaceae bacterium
ATTTTTGGGCACGAGGTTATTTTGTAAGTACAGTAGGACTAGATGAGGAAATGATACGAAAATATGTAAAGTATCAAGAAAAAGAAGAAAAAGCAGTAGAAGCGAATCAACAAAAGTTTGATTTTTAGGGCTAAGCGTTTCAGCCCCTTTTAGGGGCAACCCAAAGCCACCTTCTTAGAAGGTGTGATTTTTACTTGTATAATTAATTTATTTATTGATAACAATTCTTTTAGTAGTCTTAATATTATCCTGTCTTATTTCTAAAAGATATATTCCAACATCCATTTTACCTAAATTAATAGTTTGATTTAGTGAATTGGAATTTACTTCGTATTCAGAATTAGTAATTAATCTACCTTGAATATCGTATAAACTTACTTTAACAGCGTTATTTGATAATAAATTATCTAATCTAATGTTTATGTTTTCATGTGTAGGATTAGGCCAAACAGATAGGTTTCCGAACTCTAATTCATTCACATTAAATGTATTATTTAAAGCTACTAATTGATTAGGTAACCAACCATTTGCCGCATTCTTAATATCAACTCTAAATACATCTAAATAAGAACTGGTATTAGTATTGGTATAAGTTATCTTTCCTGTGTTTATATCATCTTGCGTAAAAGTATCGCCAACATTCATAGCAACTGCCATTTTCGCTAGTGTTCCTCCTGTAGGTATTTCTACAAGCGTATATACTTGTTGAGCAGTAGTTTCACTTGTTGATGTAGCTTCAATGTCTGAGGGTACAAATGTATATGTGCTATTTAAAGGTGCATTAAAACCATTATTAGTAAAAGTAGGTATTGAACTAATAGCTTCAGATACACAAATATTTACACTGAAGGCTATTATATCGCCTCCATCACCATCGTTTGGATCTTCAATTCTTAAAGTCCATTCACCATCAGCAGGTAAGCCGGTAAAAAACGATAAGCTTTCTAAAGGTAAAACAGTTCCAGCAATACTAGGAATTACTACATCATCACAAAAAAGTGCAGATCCTGAATCTGAAAAGGTTACATTAAAATTATCACCATCTCCAGGACTCGCACTGCCACCACCATTATCAGTTGTACACGAGCTATCAAAAAGTAAAATCCTTGGACTTCCAATACTAGCTGGCCCTTCTAAGGCTATTGAAATATCATTAACCCAAGTATGAGTAATTTCAAAACTAGTTTCAATGGAATCCATTATTAAACCTCCTGTTGATACGGTTAAAGGAGCTGAGGCCGCAACACCTGCTGTTGTTAAAATATTACCATCAGAAAAATCAGTAGCATTAAAAATATTATTTCCACAATCAATGGCTCCAACTTGGAAGTTGTATATGTCAGAATAGAATCCAGTACCGCAACTATTATCTGGTCTTACTCTCCAGTAATAAACAGTCTCTGCGGTTAAACCTGAGAGCTCTAAATTTGAATCTGTACTAGTTTCCGAGAAATCAATTGTAGAAAATGATGGATTAGATGACACTTCAACTAAATAATTTTCTGCATTTAAATTTTCTTGCCATTGTAAATCTACTGCACTACTTAAAGAAACTTGACCATTTGATGGTGAAGATAAACTTTGTGGATATGGTGTAAAATCTGGATGTAATACTCTTAGTTTTATAATTCTAGTTTCTGTTTCATTACCATCATCTCCAATAACATTAATATTGTATGTATTAGCACTAACATTGGCTAAATTACCTATGGTTACATCAAAACTCCCATCGGCATTTAAAGACGAAGGTGTAATGCTAGAAGTCGCATTAGCTGGTACATTTGTTAGTGAAAAATTTGTAGTTGCACCACCTGTTTCTAGGTAATTAAAGCTATATGTTGCATCGTTAGTTGAGCAAACATTCTGTACTGATTCTTGAGTATTTAAAGTGAAATTAGAAGTTAAACCAGTAACTATTAATGAGAAATTTTGTGATCCGCCAACAAGCGATCCTTTATGTGTAACAGTAATCGTATAAGTTCCTGCTGCACCTGCAACATCAACACGCTCATAAGGGTCAACTATGTTATCACCTTGAGTATTCGTATTTACTCCTGTTAGTTTCCAGGGTGTAAAGGTACTACTGGTTTGTGTTACTCTAATATCCAAATCATTTACTAAAACAGGGGTATCAATATTAGATGGTGTAGGATTAGTTAACCTAAGTGCTTCTCCAGGTCTATCTGTCCATGAAATAGATGCTAATAATGGACTTAAACCATCTGATACAAATTCAATAGAAAACGATTCTCCATTATTCAAAACTTCCTCAGAAATATAAGATGAGAAACCATTCTCTGATATGGTCTCCACAGCTTTTTTAGCGTTTAATAAACCCCAACCAGTAGTTGCATCAGGGCCTAAAAGTTCAGTATCATCCGCAGTGTGCAAAGCAAGACCTTTTAAGGTAGCGGCTCTCATGTAATTATTATTGATATTATTGTAATGTTGCTGCAGTAAAATAAGAGAACCACTTACATTTGGAGCAGAAAATGATG
>JBAQZZ010000137.1:0-2133 GCA_049791475.1 Flavobacteriaceae bacterium
TTTATAAATAGGCTAAGCCGAGACTTTCCTATTTTAATTTCAAGAAAACTAACGTTCAGTCCTTCGCTGCCTGTGAGCCCTCCGATTTATTTTCGACACGTCTTCGATGGGTTCGCTCTCGCTCAACTCCTATATCCATACCATACAACTAATAACCATCCCGATAGCTATCGGGACGGCTTTAGTGCTTTAACCTTGTCGCTCAGTACCATTGCATTGACAGCAGCACCACAAGGCGGTTTAGAAAATATGCCTGTACATCTTATCTGATAGTCCAGTTCTTTGTATATAATCCTTTTGTAAGTCCTCTAACATTTCCCATATGGGTGCTAGCTCGTTCCAGTTTCTTTAACAAAGCCTATCATCTCAATAATAGTTATGTTTCCATTTTCAAAGAACTTATTTTATCTTTGTACCCTGTGGAAACGCAGGACACACAGCCAGTGGGCAACACCGTATTAATTAATTGCTTGGTTTTAGCCAATTTACGAAAGTCCTCGCGGACTTTCCTATCTGTGTTTTATTTACTAACTTTAGTGCTTAAAACACGCAAATAATCATACACAACAACGTTGGCAGTAATATACTCAACTATGAAAATAGTAATAAATTTCTTAACTTTAACTGATCATTCATTCTTAAATTTCTTCGATATGCGAACCAATAAATATTTCCAACTATGTATAGTTTTATTATTAATTTTTTCCTGTAAAAATGAAACACAAACTAAAGTTGATTCTGAAATTAAAGTTGTAAAAGAGATCAAACCTCAATATACACTAACTAAGGACCAAACACACAATAAATTTAGCAGCACTATTGAACCTATCTTGAGAGTGAAATCTGGTGCTATAATTGAAGCATTTACGGAAGATGCATTTGATGAACAATTCGATATAAACTCTACAGTTGAAGATCTTAAAAATTTTAATCTAGACCTTGTACATCCGCTTACTGGACCTGTTTATGTTGAAGATGCACAGCCAGGAGATGTTTTAAAAATCACTTTACATGAAATTGAGGTTGGCGATTGGGGCTGGAATGCCATTGTTCCTGGATTTAGTTTCGTTGCAGATTCTATTGAAGGATCATATTTAAGAACTTATAAATTAGGAAAAGATGTTACTCATGTTAATTTTAAAGACAATATTAGACTTGAATTAAACCCATTCCCAGGAGTTATGGGAGTTGCACCAGCAACCTCAGAATTATTGTCTACCATTCCTCCAAGAGCCAATGGAGGAAATATGGACGATCCAAACATGACTAAAGGTACTACGATATATTTTCCAGTTTTTGTTGAAGGCGGCTTATTTTCTATAGGTGATGGGCATGCTCTACAAGGTCATGGTGAAGTTTGTGGTACTGCTATAGAAGTGCCTTTACGTGTAATTTATGAAATTGAATTAATAAAAAACAAAACCATAAAAGAGCCTCAATATGAAACTGACGATTATTATGCAACAACAGGTTTTGGAACAACTATAGATGAAGCAGCTAAGAAAGCCACATTATACATGATAGATTATTTGATGACTGAATATAAACTTACTCAGTTAGAAGCTTACGCTCTTTGTTCTTTATCTGGTGATTTAAAAATTGCTGAAACTGTTGATGTTCCTCATATGCTAGTGACTATGCATATATCCAAAAATATTTTTGAAGATGATAAGAAAGAGTAGTTTTACTAATTATACACAGAACAATTAAAATCGTTTTTAAACAGAATTTATTAACAAGCATTCGAGAGTGAGAAGTTCATCAAACTGCCAACACTTATGCTATACTTAGCACCATGAGAAACTTCAAAAAAGATAGAAGATATTGTTGTAATTGGTAATTCATTAATAGAGGAATTAAACATAAATTAAGGACATACTGAGTCTTGATAACTAAAATACTACTGCCAATCGAGTAGACGGCTCTGCCAGTAACTGACAGAGTGCGCCTCTCACACCACCGAGCGTAAGGGTCTCGTACTCGGCGGTTCGTTAATCATCAATACGGTCGCTCTTTCCACCGACCATAGCTATTCTCTACTTTATAAATAGGCTAAGCCGAGACTTTCCTATTTTAATTTCAAGAAAACTAACGTTCAGTCCTTCGCTGCCTGTGAGTCCTCCGATTTGTTTT
>JBAQZZ010000138.1:0-3946 GCA_049791475.1 Flavobacteriaceae bacterium
ATGCTCATTTGTTGCAATAGATAAACGGACTACTTTTTTACCGTTGTCTAAGTTTGTAATGGTTGGTTCTTGTCCAACGTGTCCAATTAACTGTACTTTGTTTCTTAATGTACTCATGATTTAAAAATTTAAAGATTAACTATATTGCCCGAACTTTTCAGGCCTTTTTTTAATGATTTACTTATTATATCCTGAAGCGTTTTCCTTTTTTGATTTTTTATTCTGCTTCCTTTTTGTATGGTTTGATATGATTTCATAATCTGATGATTTGATTTACTTCCCATAGAGCCTTTACGTTACCTTTTATTGATGCCTGTTCTGATTCAATATTCTAGTTTGATAGAGCCATATAAAAAGTGCGAAGTATGAGCCTGATTATGCTGGCGCTCAAAATAGAATGTTGTTGTTTTGCTGTCAAAAAAAGGTAAGACGTTGAGGGCTAGGAAGTTAATTATGTGGGGTGTGAAATTTAAACCAACAGGAAGTTGAATATATTCAGTAATAGAATGCCTATTCGTATCTTATAAAGTTGTATTAAAATTTCTTTAAAAAATTGTTAATATATATAAAGATCGTTTGAAACTACTTAGCAGTTAAGATTTGGAAATGGTGAAAACTAAAAAACTACCGTTAACCAATAAAATCGCTACGCAAAAGAACAAATTGAAAGTTCTTTGGATTGTAATTATAATATTGAACCGAATATTATAAAAAACAATTAACTTGCTTGAAATAAGAATTTTGAACTTTTAAAGGGAGTCGAAAAATGTAAAAACAACAAAACTTTTGCATTGCTGGCCATTAAATAAGGATAAAGTATATAGGTTGCAAAAAACGGTCAAAGTGAACCATCTGGATTAAAGTGAGTAAAGCAATAATTATTGTAATTCCTTTTATAGCATAGGTTGAAATGATTCTTTAATTGGCTCAAAATTTTCCATTTTCACTGGTTCACTTTGACCGTCCAATACAATAAAAGGATTTATAATAGCTTTACATTATTTTTATCTTTTATGTTAAATAAATCCTTAAATTTAGGTCACCTAAAACCTAATTAAATTGAAATTTGAAGATTCTCAGTATTTTCATGATTTAGAGCATATAAGTTTTGAATTTCCATTTGGTCAATTTTATTTCATGGAAAAATTTATGATTTCTGAAATTATTCCCGAAATACATTTAAATTGGGATAAGGTTAAAGAATTGATTTCTTTGGCTATTGAATATTATGGAGCTGATGCTAAAATTGGTTTTATATCCAATAGGATTAACTCATATTCCACAGAGCCTGAATCTTGGATAAAACTAGAAAAAAATTATAATTTTATTGTGGCGAGTGCTATTGTAAGTTATACTCCAATAAACTACATGAATGCCACTCTGGAAAAACGCATGTCTAAAAACAGTATGAAGCGTTGTGACAATTTAGATGAAGCCATTAATTGGATGCTAAACTTAAATGAGTTTAAACCAAAAGGTGCATTAACAACAAAAACTAAAAATTAAAGGTCTTTACGTCTTCAGCTAATTTCAGATTATTAAAAAGGGGTTGAGCCTACTTTTAAAATCTTTTAAACCATTATTGTACTTAGAATAATACCATGCAATTCCAGTGCTATTCCCAACTATGAGTCAGATTTATTTTCCCATGGATTGAAAAAAGATACTTTAAAATCTGAACTTTTTTGTCAAGGAGATTTTCGAAGAAAAGCGTACATATAATTTAGTTCTATAACTTAATATTGATGGAAATTGATTTCGCTTGCCACACAAGCTATACTTTTTAAATAGGAGTCAATGAAATCCATAAAAATGATGTTTTAAAGTGCATAGCTATGAAGATGTAACTTTATTCATCAGAATATAAGCCAACACGATTGCCTTCAGTATCTTCAATAATGGAATAAAATCCCATTTTAGTGTCTAGTTAGCAGATAAATTAGGTATTTAGGCAGAGTTTATAATTCCCCAAAAGACTACCAAAAGTTCTTTGTCGATTTTCCGGAAAATATACATTTGAAGCCAAGAGGTAATTTTGAGGGACAAATTGATTTTATCCACCTTTTTGCAAAAAGTATTGAAGATCTCGAATCTGGTTTTAAAAGATCCAAACCCAACCTTAAGAAGAATGGAATTCTTTGGATAAATTGGCCTAAAAAAAGTTCAAAAGTAAATACTGAGCTTGACAAGTTTGTTGTTATGAAATATGGATTGGACGATGGTTTAGTAGACATCAAGGTAGCCGTCATAAATAATGATTGGAGTGGGCACAAATTTACGTATGGGATTAAAGACAGATAGAAGCAGTTACCATTCATTATCAACAATTTGGTACGCAACCAAATGAATAAAATTGCATCTATAAATAAACCTTAGAAAATGAAAAACAAAATTCTTATTATTACCTTTTTGCTATTAAGTAGCATAATTTCATCTTGTTCATCTCATGATGATTTTAATTATCAAAATGATTTTGAAAATAGCCAAAATACTTGGTTCAATTTTAAAGAATCAACTAATAATTCTTATAAATACACAGTCGGTTCAGGTACTTGGACTGGTTCTTATTGGGAAACCACCATAAGCATATCAAACGGTGTGATTACTCAGCGTTATTTTAAATATATTCTTACTGATGGGCTATCAGAAGATATTCCAGAAGAGGAGTTAGAATGGACAGAAAACGAAAATGAAATAGGTACTCACCAAAATGGAGCTGAACCTGTTACATTAGACGAGATTTATATCAAAGCCCAGCAAGATTGGTTAATTAAAAGAAAGAATACCCAAACATATTTTGAAACCGAAAATAATGGAATTATCTCAACTTGTGGTTATCGTGATAAAAATTGTTTGGATGACTGTTTTATTGGAGTCAATATTAAAAGCATAGTAACTTTATAATATTTTGGCTTTACCTTTCGTACCCTCAAAATTTAGCAATTTTGAGCTTACTTTTAAATTAAAAAAATAATGAACTGAAAAGCTATTTTGAGAAAGTTTAGGGATAGTGCAAAAAAATAAGAAATTTGGATGAAAAAAGTTTTGATGCAAAAGAGATGAAAATAATCCAATTGGAAAATAGGAAAATTGGCTACTGCACAAAGAGAGTTACTGATTCAGAAATTTATATTAAAAACCTTACATTTGGTGAAAAATTTCATAACAATGGATTTGGAAGAAAAATAATGAGCTTGTTAATCCAAATAGCATAAAAAGATAAATTAATCGGAGTGAAGTCCCTGAATGAAAAATAAATAGCTAAAAATTCTATTAGAATTTAAGATTCAAAAAATATTGGTATCTGAAAATCATTATGAAATGAAAAAAACTAGCTAAAACAAACCCATATATAATTTATTGTTAGTCCTAGCCTACTTACGAAAATCCTTGCGGTCTTTTTTCTGTCATTTATTTACTAAATTAGTTGCTTAAAATATACAAATAGGCTCATATAAATGGATAGGGCGGTCAAAGTGAACCACTGAAAACGGAAAATTTTGAGCCACTTAAAAAATCATTTCAGCCTATGCTATAAAAGGAATTACAATAATTATTGCTATGCTCACTTTAATCCGCTGAAGGTGGTTCACTTTGACTTTTTTTTGCAAATTATAGTAGCAATTAAATAAAATTATCTTGAAATATTGATTCTTCATTGCAATTTAGATAAAGTAAAACCTAATTCTTACTAAATTTTAGAAGTTTTACAATTTTAAATGATGTGATTATTACATTCTCAATAATTTTAAAACATTTGAGCTCCCATCGCTTAGTGTTGTTTTCAAAAAATAGAGTTTATCCTGAGACACTCTAAAAAGTTTCTTTAAATTGGGGCTTATAAATAGGTCACTGGTGCTATTATGAAATGGAAAGGTTAACAAGCGTTGTCCCGAAATACTAAAAATGGTAATAATACCATCAATATTTGAACGATCAGTAAACC
>JBAQZZ010000139.1:0-24202 GCA_049791475.1 Flavobacteriaceae bacterium
CTACTGACAATGTTAGTTATTTCGACAATATTTCTTGGGAAGGGCTTATCACAGGCGCGGCTCCGGTACTTGGAACCACTAATTTTGAAGCTATAGAATTTAAGGCTTATCCAAACCCAACTAGAGATTCTTGGACTATCAAGACCAAAAACGTTAACATGTCATCTATTAAAGTATTTGATGTTTTAGGTAAAAATGTATTATCATTAGCACCTAATACAAGTGATACTATAATTGACGGGTCTAGTTTAAAGGCTGGTTTGTATTTTGCTCAAATAAAAACAGAAACAGGAATTAGTAGCATAAAACTTATTAAAAAATAAATATTGTATTTAAGTTTTGTTCATTAGAGCGGGTTTCTTTATAAGAAATCCGCTCTTTTATTTATGTAATTTTAACTGAATACGCTTTCGCGGAACGTCTACCTCTAAAACTTTTACTATAATTTGCTGATGTAAACTGACATGTTCATTTACATCTTTTACAAAACTATCTGAAAGATTGGATACATGAATTAAACCACTTTCTTTAATGCCAACATCTACAAAACAACCAAAATTGGTAATATTATTAACGATTCCTGGAAGTAATTGCCCTTCTTTTAGATCATTAATCGTTTTTATATTTTGATTGAAAGTGAACACTTTTGCTTGCTCGCGGATATCTAAACCTGGTTTTTCGAGTTCTTTAATGATATCTTCTAGAGTTAATAAACCAACAGAATCCGTACAATATTTTTTTAAATCTATCTTTTGAAGCAATTCTTTATTTCCAATTAAATGGTCAACTGATTTTCCAAAATCTTTAGCCATTTTAGTAACAATCGCATAACTTTCAGGATGCACAGCAGAATCGTCTAATGGGTTTTCAGCATCTTTAATTCGTAAAAAAGCAGCCCCTTGTTCAAATGCTTTTCCGCCTAAACGCGGCACATTTTTAATATCGTTTCTACTTCTAAAAACACCGTTTTCATTTCTGTAATTAAATATATTTTCGGCTAGTTTTGGTCCGATTCCAGATACCGAACTTAGTAACGGTTTACTTGCTGTGTTGATGTTTACACCAACGGCGTTTACACAATTTTCTACAACCACATCAAGTTGTTTTTGAAGTTTAGTTTGGTCTACATCATGTTGATATTGCCCCACACCAATAGATTTGGCATCAATTTTAACCAATTCTGCTAACGGATCTTGAAGCCGCCGTCCAATAGACACCGAACCACGAACCGTAACATCATAATTTGGAAATTCTTCTCGTGCAATTTTTGATGCTGAATAAATACTTGCGCCTGCTTCACTCACTACAAAAACTTGAATATCATTTTTAAAATGTACTTTTCTAATTAAGGTTTCCGTTTCTCGTGATGCGGTTCCGTTTCCAATAGCAATGGCTTCAATTTTATGCGCCTCACAAAGCGAACTTATCTTTTTCATCGCGCCAATGCTGTCGCTTTTTGGTGGATGCGGATAAATGGTTTCGTTATATTTTAATTGACCTTGCGCATCTAAACACACCACTTTACAACCTGTTCTAAATCCTGGATCTATGGCTAAAACCCGTTTTTCACCTAATGGCGAGCCTAATAAAAGCTGTTTTAAATTTTTAGCAAATACCATTATTGCAGATTCATCAGCTTTGTCTTTAGCTATTTGTAACGCTTCGTTGCTTAACGATGGAAATAGTAGTCGTTTGTAGGCATCTTTTATGGCTGTTTCTATTTCTTCCGCGCAAGCGTTATTACTTTTTATAATTCTCCGCTCAATATTATCTAAAGCTCTATCGTCATCAATATTTATTTTTACACGAATAAAGCCTTCTTTTTCTGCTCTTAAAATAGCTAACAACCTATGCGATGGAATTCTGCTTAAACTTTCTTCCCAATCAAAATAATCTCTAAATTTTTGTGCGTTTTCATCATCCACTTTTGTTTTTATCACTTTAGTGGAAATCATTGCAAAACGTTCTAACTGTCTACGAATATTATTTCGAATATCTGTACGTTCATTAATCCATTCTGCAATAATATGGCGTGCACCTTCTAAAGCTTCTTCAACAGCGTTTATTTCGCCTTTTACATACTTAAAGGCAATCGACTCTATATTATTTACATTTTGAAGCATTATGATTTTTGCTAGAGGTTCTAATCCATGTTGTCGTGCTTTTTCAGCTTTTGTTTTTCTACTTTTTTTGTAGGGTAAGTATAAATCTTCAAGTGCCGTTAAATCTTGAGTGGATTCAATTTTTTGTTTCAATTCCGATGTTAAAACATCTTGTTCTTCTAAAGCTTTCAGAATAGCAATTTTACGTTTTTCTAAGGCTTCAAATTGCTCTTTATACTTTACAATATCACCTATTTGAACCTCATCTAAATTTCCTGTACGTTCTTTTCTATATCTTGAAATGAATGGAATGGTACAATCTTCATTGAGTAATTCAATGGTGTTTTTTATAGATTGTTCTGGTAATTTTAAGTTAGAAAGTATGTATTTTAGTAGTTTGGACATTTACTTTTAAATTATACCGCTAAAATACTATTTACGAGCCACGGATAAAAACTAATAGCTATAAACACATGAAACATTTACCAAAATTACTTTTCGTTTTCTTTTTAATAATTATGAGTTGTCAAAAAGAAAAAGAAGAAATAATTACCAATAATAATGACGATTTTAAAACTGTAGAACAAGTTGTTCAGCGTATTTTTGATGATATTTGGAGTGATAAGAAAGCTGAATTGCTTACTAAATACCACACCGATGATTTTATCCTTTTAGAGCATGGTGAAGTTTGGACTAACGATACTATTGCGAATTGGTGTAAACGCGCTAAATTAAGAGATGAAGGTGTGAAGCGTATAAATAGTTTTGACTTTTTTGAAGCCAAAAGAGAAGGTAATCGTATTTGGATGGCTTACCACAATTACGCCACTATTAAAAAAGATACAATTAGTAGAAAACTTGAATGGTTAGAAAGTATTGTTGCTGTAAAACAAGATAGTATTTGGAAATTGGAATTGATGCATTCTACTCGTGTTAATAGAAACTAAAAGTTAAGCTACTTTTTTAGCTAAGTCAAAACAAGGGCATTTTTTACAACGCTTGTTTTCGCTTTTTTTAAATTTTTTGCAGCAACTTGTTTTTATTTTTTCAGGAAGTTCAATTCCTAACTTTCGTAATTTTTTAATTGCTTTCTTTTTCTTCTTTTTGCCCAAAACAGAATGTAATATTCAAATCGTTGTACAAAAATAAGTTATTTTTATTAAATCTAAATAAGCTTAAATGTTAAAATTATGCTGGTGGGTTTGTAGCTGCTGTAGTTACTGTTAAATTTTCAATATCTCTATCAAATAAGTACAAGCCACCTTTATCATCACCAATCATATTTATCTTGTCAAGAATAGTTCTTGCAACAGCTTCTTCTTCAATTTGTTCAGCAACATACCATTGTAAAAAGTTATGGGTTGCATAATCCTTTTCCTGAAGGCTAATGTGTACTAAGTCGTTGATGCTCTGAGATACGTAAACTTCATGTTCAAACAATTTTTCGAACATTTCTTTAAACGATTTGAAGGTCACGTTTGGTTCTTTTAATTGTGAAATTTTTGCATGACCTCCACGCTCATTCACAAACTTTACTAATTTTAACATGTGCTCACGCTCTTCATCACTTTGAGCATACATAAAATTAGAAACACCTTCTAAACCTTTAACCTCTGCCCAACATGCCATAGCTAAATATATTTGAGAAGACTCAGCCTCTATTCGTATTTGATTATTCAGTGCGGTTTCTATGATTTTTGATAACATAATAGTTCTTTTTGTAAAGTTACAAATTTATACCAACTTTTGTTTAAAATGACTTCGCAAAAAAAGGTCATTCTAAATTTAGAATAACCTTTTTTCACCATCAATCAAAAAAACTGGTTACTGTCTAGCTTGTGTTTTTGCGTCTTGAATCATTTTATCATTTGGCAAAATAGCGATGTTTACTCTTCTGTTTTTCGCTCTACCTGCTGCAGTTGAGTTATCGTGCATAGGTTGAGTTTCACCAAACCAATTAGTTGTTAAACGTGATTGATTTATACCTTTATGGGTTAAATAATTGGTAACCGCATGGGCTCTATTTTTTGAAAGTGTCATATTATAATCATCGGCTCCTGCGCTGTCTGTATGACCAACAACAAGTAAATTAGTGTCTGGATATTCTTTAAAAACACCAATTAATTTATTCAATGTTGTTTGAGATGCTGAGTTGATATTGAATTTATTAGTATCAAAATATACACCGCTACTTTCGTCAAAAGTGACTACAATACCATCATCAACACGTTCTACTTGTGCTCCTGGAATTTCTTCTTCAATTTTTTGTGCTTGCTTATCCATCTTATTTCCAATAAGCACACCTGCGCCACCACCAATTACACCGCCAATAACCGCACCTAATTCACCATTACCGCCTTTACCAACATTGTTACCAATTATAGCTCCTAAAATAGCACCACCTGTTGCTCCAATTACAGCACCTTTTTGTTTATTATTTGCATTATCAATTGCTTTGCAGTTTATTAAACTTAAAGTTAATACTAATGTAAAAAACAATACACCTAATTTTTTTATACCTGTTTTCATAGTTTTTTATTTATTAAAATTCATAATTATGGTAAATGGACTTCCTTCAACACTAACAGTTTGTTGCCATTGCATTGTAGTATCTGATAAAGATGCCAAACTCAACCTAAAACCTTGGTTAGTTTCAGATTTGTTCTTTTCATTAGTTGGTTTTAACAGAAAGTCATAAAGTCCAGTTTCTGCATTAACTTCTTGAATGGTGAACACAAAATTTCGTTCTCCTGTTGAGCACCCTGAATTATTAATGGTATAAATACCCGTATTATTATTGGGTATAAATTGCCATGTGCTGCCTTCAAAACAAGTTTTCGATACGTCGTTTAAAAGGGTTACATTGTAAGTTCCAGCTTTACTGTAACTAATAGAGTTTAAAGTCCAATCTCCTTTAATAACTTTCTTAGATGTTCTTACAGTTTTTGATGTTCCACAAGCCATTAGACTTATAGTCAATAATAGTAAAGCTATTTTCTTCATAAATTTTTTGATTTTTTTGTTAGTTATCAGCATTGCATAACTATGACCCTTTTGTAAAAAAAGGTCACTAAATTTACACAATAGTATTTACGTAAATTTGGTTCACTTAGACTTCAATTAACAAAGACTTAACAGCTTTGGAAATTTGCCAAATCGCCTAAGTTCATTATTATGAATTAGTTATTATTAAAAAAAGATTGAGATATTTATTTCTAACTAACCTGCAACCCATTCCCAATTTTAGCATCATCAGGATTTACAAACACCAACTTCCCCTCAGGTGTTTCAGTCATTAAAATCATACCTTGACTTTCAACACCGCGTAAAGCTCTAGGAGCTAGGTTTACTAAAACCGTAACGCGTTTTCCAACAACTTCTTCTGCTGTGAAACTTTCTGCTATTCCAGAAACTATGGTGCGAACATCAATTCCTGTATCTACTTTTAGTTTTAAAAGCTTTTTAGTTTTCGGCATTTTTTCAGCTTCCAAAATAGTTCCAACACGAATGTCTATTTTAGTAAAATCTTCAAAAGTTATCGTCTCTTTTTCAGGTTCAACTGTTTTTTTTTCTGCTTCATTTGCCTTTTTACTGGCTTCTAATTTGTCAAGCTGAAATTGAATAGTTTCATCCTCAACTTTAGAAAACAATAATTCTGCTTTTCCTATTTGGTGGTTTGCTGGAAGAAGAACTTCTTTGGCGGTTACATCGTTCCAAGACGTCTCGACTGCGCTCGATGTGGCATTTAAGATGCCTTTTAACTTTTTGGAAGTAAACGGTAAAAACGGTTCACTTAAAGTGGCTAATGCCGATGCTATTTGAAGCGCTACATACATAATGGTTTTTGTGCGTTCTTCATCTACTTTTATAACCTTCCATGGTTCTGCATCTGCTAAATATTTATTTCCTAAACGTGCAAGATTCATGAGTTCCTGTCCGGCTTCTCTAAAACGGTAACGCTCAATTGAACTTGCAATCACATCTGGGTATGCTTTTATAGCCGCTAATATTTCCTCATCAACTGTATCAAATTTTGAAGGTTCAGGTACAATTCCTTCATAATATTTATTGGTTAAAACAACCACACGATTAATAAAGTTTCCGAAAATAGCAACCAATTCATTATTATTTCTTGCTTGAAAATCTTTCCAAGTAAAATCGTTATCCTTTGTTTCAGGTGCATTTGCGGTTAAAACATAACGTAATACATCTTGCTGCCCAGGAAATTCTTCCAGATATTCTGGTAACCAAACTGCCCAATTTTTTGAGGTAGATAGTTTGTTGCCTTCTAAATTTAAAAACTCGTTGGCTGGCACGTTATCTGGTAAAATATACGATCCTTCTGCTTTTAACATGGCTGGAAAAATAATGCAATGAAATACAATATTATCTTTTCCTATAAAATGTACCAATTTAGTGTCTTCGTCTTTCCAATACGGTTCCCATTCTTTACCTTCTCTTTTAGCCCATTCTTTGGTTGAAGAAATGTAACCAATAGGCGCATCAAACCACACATAAAGAACTTTGCCTTCGCCTCCTTTTGCTGGAACGGGAATTCCCCAATCTAAATCTCTAGTTACGGCTCTTGGGCGTAACCCATCATCAAGCCAAGATTTACATTGTCCGTAAACATTAGGTTTCCAATCTTTTTTATGACCTTCTAAAATCCATTCTTTTAAAAAGGCTTCGTGCTTATCTAAAGGTAAAAACCAATGTTTGGTTTCTTTTAAAGTGGGTACATTTCCTGTTATGGCCGATTTCGGATTTATTAAATCGGTAGCATTGTGGCTTGTTCCACAGTTTTCACATTGATCGCCATAACTTTCTTCATTACCACATTTTGGGCAAGTTCCCACAACAAAACGGTCTGCAAGAAACTGATTCGCTTCTTCGTCATACAATTGTTCTGAAGTTTCTTCAATAAATTCTCTTTTATCGTTTAAAGTCTTAAAGAATTCTGAGGCTGTATCATGATGAATTTTAGCTGAAGTTCTTGAATAATTATCAAAAGTAATTCCGAAATCTTCAAACGATTTTTTGATAATAGCATGATATTTATCTACAATATCTTGTGGTGAAACCCCTTCGTTTTTTGCTTTAATGGTAATTGGCACACCATGCTCATCACTGCCTCCGATTAGGATAACGTCGTTTCCGGTTAAACGTAAATAACGTGCATAAATATCGGCGGGTACATAAACGCCCGCCAAATGGCCGATATGAATAGGCCCATTTGTATAAGGTAAAGCGGTTGTTATGGTATAACGTTTTGGTGTGTTCATCAATCTAAAAATTAAATTTTTACGTCATTGCGAAAGAGGTACAACTGTAGCAATCTCATTAATTGAAGTTATAATTCAACAGATTCCCAAGCTTCGCTCGGAATGACGGTTCATTTTAAAGCCGTAAAAGTACACATTTTGAGTGCTATTTAGAAAAAAAATGTACATTTACATTATGTCAAAAAACCTACTAATTTTAAGCTTATTTTGTGTTACTTTTTTCTTTGGAATAGAAAAGGTATTATCACAAAGTGCAACTATTGAAAAACAACATACTACTTTGAAACAACCACCATATTTAAAAGCAGGCGATACGGTTGCCATTGTTGCGCCATCTGGCGTTTTAAAAAACAGAACTAAAGAAGTAAATCAAGCTAAAGCATTGCTTAAAAGCTGGGGATTACATGCTGTTGTAGGTAAACATGTTTTTAGTAAAGCCAATCATTTTGCAGGAACTGATGATGAGCGTTGTCAAGATTTTCAAAACGCTATGGACGACCCAAAAATTAGTGCTATTTGGTGTGCAAGAGGTGGTTATGGCACCGTTAGAATTTTAGATAAATTAGATTATTCAAAATTTAAACAAAATCCAAAGTGGGTTATTGGCTATTCAGATATTACGGCGCTTCACAATCAAATACATAATACTGGTGTTGAGAGCATTCATGCTATGATGTGTACTAGTTTACAGGACGATATGGTAGAAATAAAAGAAACCGTCTCCACCTTTAAAGATGCTGTTTTTGGCAAACCTTTAAGTTATACTTTAAAAGGATCAAAATACAATAAAATAGGCAATTCATCTGGACAACTAGTTGGTGGTAACTTAACCATGTTGCACACCATGTTAGGCTCAAAGACAAGTATTGATACCTCTGGAAAAATATTGTTTATTGAAGAAATTGGTGAATATAAATATCATATAGACCGTATGCTTCAAAGTTTAAAACGTGCTGGTTATTTTGATAATTGCAAAGGCCTGATTGTTGGCGATATGTCTAAAATGAGAACAAATACTACCCTTTGGGGGACTTCTATTGAGCAACTTATTTTAGATGCTTTATCTGATTATGATTTTCCTATTGCGTTTAATATGCCGGCAGGACATGAAAAAGATAATAGAGCCATGATTTTAGGAAAAACTGTTCAGTTGTCAGTTGGCAGAGAACAGTCTTATCTAGTTTTTGAAAACTAAACTCCAAACTGATTTAAATGATGATCTAAATGCTTGTAAAACAAATTATTCCACTCGTTTGATGTTAATTTTCCAAAAGAGTGTGACGGTTTATTTTCAAAATAACCTTTCCCTAAATTTTGCGTTTTATTTATAAAATCTATCAATCTAGCTTTTTCTTCCACAAAATTTTTAGAATCAGAAATAACAAACTCTGGTGCGGTTCTGCTATTTTTCTTGTACGGTTTTTCACTAACTACATAGGGCTTCACTACTGCTTTTAACATAAACCTTTTAAATGTATTTGGCTTTGGGTGTTTGGTATCATAAATCATTTCGTAAGTAACATTGCAGTGCGCCAACATTTGGTCTACGCTCATTTTTCCCCATTGTGGTTTTGCATAAGCATCTAGTTTACCTATTCTATTTATAATGGTTTGGGTTTCTTTAAGATCGAAAATGTTTTTCATGATAAAAAGGAATTTAACTGTATTGCATGATAAATTTATCACTAATCTGAAATAGAACCAAATAATTTAATTGAATTAAAAATAAGAGTCAATGAAACATAGTTTTTGATGAATTCAAATACGCTTTGAGTATTCGAGCTAAACTTTAAATTATATGAACTAATCATTTACTTAGATAACCATTAATTTTGAGCAATAATCTAAAACCCCTTTATTATGTCATTAATAACAATTATTTTAAACATACTATTACCACCATTAGCCGTAGCTATGAAACACGGAGTTGGTAATACTTTATTAATTAGCATATTATTAACACTGTTAGCTTGGTTACCTGGTGTTATACATGCATTTATAGTTAACAAGTAGAAAAATTACTTACTATTTAACTAAAATTGTCATTTTATATCAATAAATGATTTTAAAGATAATCTTCGATAAATCACATTTAAAAATTAAATTATGGAAAAGGAAAAAGAAAACTTCGAATTTGTAAAAGAATCCGAAGATGATAAAGGAAATTATATTTTCCAAAAAGATAAAATCACAAAAAAAACCACAACATTTGTTGTTGTTGTATTAGTCATATTATTAATAGGAGTTATTGTCTCTAGCTTTTTCTTTAAGTAGATTGTTTTAAAATCCATGTTCCTTCTGCAACTGCTCATAAGCCGCTTGTACTTGTCTAAACTTTTCTTCGGCACCTTCTTGGTGCTCTTTTCCTAAATGAATCACTTTATCGGGGTGATATTTTTTAGCCATAGTTCGATACGCTTTTTTAATATCATCAACTGTAGCATTTTTGTCAATCTCCAAAACCTTATAAGCATGGTCGCTGCTATTATAAAACATGGCTTTAATACTTTCGTAATTGCGTGAGCTAATGCCTAAATAACCTGCAATGGTGTAAATTTGCCGTTCCTCATCTTGGGTAACTGTGCCATCTGCTTTAGCTATACCAAACAAAAAGTGCATGAGTTGCAGTCGAGATGGATGATCCATCATTTGCCTAATTTGCAAACACACTTGTCTAGTCGAAATGTTTTTTTGCTTATTTATATTTTTAAATAACGCAAACGCATGATTAGCACGTTCTTTACCATACATATTTACAAACTGTTGGCGTACAAAATCTAATTCGCGTTGGTCTTGCACACCATCTGCTTTTATAACTATAGACGCTAAAACAAGAAGACTCACTTCAAAATCGCCAGATTGTGTTTGTGGTTGTTGTCTCGGTTGCGTTCTATACGTTGTTCTTCCTCGTCTATTTTGTGGTTGTCCTTGACCTAAAAACGGACTATTTTTGCCATCTGTTACAGAATCTAAAAGACTGCCTATTGCTAAACCAATTATAGCTCCAATAGGCCCTCCAAACGACCATCCTAAAGCACCACCTATCCATTTTGAAAAACTCATGTAAGTATAAATTTTGTTTATCGTCAAACCTAAATATAAAATCTTTCTTAAAAAAAAGAAATCATATTAAGTAGGTTCACGCTCACCTATTAAAAAAAATAAAAATAATGAGCGTAAATATAATATTAGTTAGTTGATTGCAACGGCATTTTGTTACACAATTGGTATCTTTGCAATCATAAAAAATGTTAATTATTAAAATTTAAAAATATGTATCCAGCAGAATTAGTAAAACCAATGCGTGAAGATTTAACGAAAGTTGGTTTTGAAGAATTACACACAGCAGAAGCTGTTGACGCTGCTATTGCAAAAGAAGGTACAACATTAGTTGTTGTCAATTCGGTTTGTGGTTGTGCTGCGGCTAATGCGCGCCCAGGTGCCAGAATGAGTTTGCAAAATGCAAAAAAACCAGACCACATTGTAACTGTTTTTGCAGGTGTTGATAGAGAAGCTGTTGATGCGGCTCGTGGTTATATGATTCCGTTTCCTCCAAGTTCGCCTAGTATGGCTTTGTTTAAAGATGGCGAATTAGTACACATGCTAGAGCGTCATCATATTGAAGGTCGCCCAGCAGAATTAATTGCTGAAAACTTGGTTGATGCTTACAATAACCATTGTTAATATTTATAAAACATAGATAAAAATGAGGTCGTCTAAAAAGTAATTTTTAGGCGATTTTTTTTTGGTTAAATTTGAATCTGTATAATATTTAAAAAAATTAGGTTTAAATGACATCAATACAAAAAAGGAAAAGTTAGTCTACATTGTTAAACTATACTTTTTAAGGTTATGCGCCATTGCAATAAGCCCTATTTTAACATTTACTTTATTTATTCCTCTTAACATAAAAACGCTTAAAGTTCTTATTCTGCTATTAACGAATCCTTTTAAAGGGGTAAAAAGTATTCTTTTAAACAACTTTAAGTAAAGTTGTATGCTTAATCAATCGATACGTTTATCCATATTAAATACTTCCTGAGGCATCACTTTTTTACTATACTTCGCTGCTCTATTACTATATAACCACATTTTAAATTTGGTTATTAAATAGAATAAAATGGGTACAACTATTAAAGTTAGGAATGTTGCTATAAATAGTCCGTAAATAACGGTCCATGCTAAAGGTCCCCAGAAAATAACGTTATCACCACCCATATAAATATTAGCATCAAATTCACTAAAAAGTGTAAAGAAGTTTATATTTAGACCAGTAGCTAATGGAATTAATCCTAAAATAGTAGTGATTGCTGTAAGTAATACAGGACGTAAACGTGCTTTCCCACCTTTTATAATGGCTTCCAATAATTCAGGGGTTTCAAGATATTGATCGTCTTCTAAATCATGTTCTACTTTCTTTCTGTCTATCAATAATTGTGTATAATCAAGCAGAACCACACCATTATTTACAACAATACCTGCGAGAGAAATAATTCCCATCATAGTCATAATAATAACGAATGCGCTACCAGTAGCTACAATACCTCCAAACACACCAATTAAGCTTAAAAATATAGCAATCATGATGATTCCTGGTTTTGAAACCGAATTAAATTGAAAGATTAATATGAAGAAAATTAAGCCCAAACCTGTAAAGAAAGCACGCACTAAAAATGCCATTTGTTTGTTTTGCTCTTCAATTTGTCCAGTAAAGTCAATGCTAACATTATTTGGTTTTTCAGTAAACCCTCGCATTTCACCTTGGATTTTTGAAACAATAGCACCAGCATCTGTAAAACCAGGAGCTAAAGCAGAATATAAAGTAACCACACGTTTTACATCTCTGTGTTTTATGGCGCTAAAACCAGAATTGTTATTTTGTTTGGCTACGGTTGATACAGGAATTTCTCTTACCTGTCCAGAAGCTAAATCTCTAAACGTTATCTTTTGGTTGAAAATAGCACTCGTATTATATCTATTTTCTTCGTTGAAGCGCACATATATATCATAATCTTCACCATCTTTTTTATAAATTCCAGCTTTAGCTCCAAAAATAGAATTTCGTAATTGTTGCCCTACTTGCCCAGAAGTAACACCCAATTCACCTGCTTTTTTTCTATCTACTAAAACCTGCATTGAAGGTTTCGATTTGTTGACGTCAATTTTTAACTCATCAATACCTTGAATATTTTTTGAGTTAATAAAATCACGCATTGTTTCAGCAGTGGCAATAAGTTGTGAGTAATCTTCCCCTTCCAGCTCAATATTTATTGGATAGCCAACTGGTGGTCCAGCAGCATCTTTTTCAACAGAAATAGCAACACCAGGATAAATTCCTTTTAAAGCTTCTTGAACTTTTTTAAGAAGTAATTTACTATCAGCGCCCTCTCTAAATTTATACTCGCGCATGGTGGCTGTAATTTTTCCACGATGCGGCATTTCTGCTGCAGAACCACCATCAGTTTGAGGGTTTCCAGCACCTTCGCCTACTTGTGAAACAGCACTTTCTGTTAAGAAATTAAAATCATCATTCTTATAAGCGTCTTCATTTATAATTTTATAAACGCGTTGTTCAATATCTTTTGTGATGGCATTCGTTTTTTTAATATCTGTACCTTCAGGATATTCGATATAAACAATAATTTGATTTGGCGTATTATCAGGGAAGAATTCCACTTTTGTTCTTTGACTTCCAACGGAAGCACCAAAGCCCATAAAGGCTACAATAAGTAAAACAAAAGTACCAATAGTAATAAGAGCTGGCTTTCTTCCACTTAGGGCGCCTCGAAGTGTTTTTTCATAAAAATTTTCTAAACGAGGAAGCGCTTTATTTTGAAAACTATTAGACCATTTTCTAAGGAACAATCTATATAACCAAAGTAAACCCACAGTAACAATCATTAAAGTACCTAAGCCTTTGTAACTTCCGCCAAAAAGAGCAATAAGTAAACCTATACCGCCTACAATAGCCGAAATTCTGATAATATTCTTTAATGGCATATCCTTGTCTTCAGTAGTCATAAATTGTGATACCATAACCGAGTTAAAGAAAATAGCAACAAATAAAGACGATCCTAAAACTACGGATAGTGTTATCGGGAAATATATCATAAACTGCCCCATTACTCCAGGCCATAAACCAAGAGGAACAAAGGCTGCAACTGTTGTTAAAGTTGAAATAATAATAGGAAAAGCAATTTCACCAATCCCTTTTTTGGCAGCTTCAACGCGGCTCATGCCTTCGTCTTCCATTAAACGATATACGTTTTCAACGACCACAATACCATTATCAACGAGCATTCCTAGACCCATAATAAGTCCAAAAAGAATCATTGTATTCATCGTATAGCCAAATAAGTTTAATATCATGAGCGACATAAACATAGACATGGGAATGGCAAATCCAACAAATAAGGCATTTTTAAAACCTAAAAAGAACATTAAAACAGTTACTACGAGTATAATCCCGAAGATGATGTTGTTTACTAAATCATCAACTTGCCCAATGGTTTTTGACGATTGATCGTTAGCTACTGTTACTACTAAATCTTGAGGAAATACATTAGCTATGGCGTCTTTTACAATAACATCAATTTGTTCTGCGGCTGCAACCATGTTTTTACCAGCACGTTTTTTAACATCTAGCATCACCACAGGGTGTCCAAATTCTCGGGCATAAGTTGTTTTATCTTCATCTTTAAAACTAACTTTAGCGACATCTCTTAAATAAATAGCATTGTTATTCTCAGATTTTACAACAAAGTTTTCAAGTTCTTCGGGATCTTCAATTTCACCTATAATTCTAATAGTTCTTCTCTGTCCGCTGGCAATTAAATTACCTGCAGACATGGTTATGTTTTCTCTGCTAATGGTATTTATAATATCATCAAAACTCACCTGAGCTGCCATCATTTTGTAAATATCTACGGCCACTTCAACTTCTTTTTCTTGAGCACCACGAATATCTACTTGCTTAATTTCTTGAAGCCCTTCAATTTCATCTTCCAAATATTCCCCATATTCTTTTAACTTATCTATTGGATAATTTCCAGAAATATTAATGTTGAGAATTGGAATTTCTTCAGACATACTTAAATCGAAAATATTAGGCTCTACTTTGGCACCATTAAAAGTTGGCCAATCTTCGCCCGAAGTTTCCGAATCTACTTCGTCTTTCACTTTTTGTTTTGCTTCGTCAACACTAATCTCTTCATCAAACTCTACAATAATTATCGAATAATCTTCTTGAGATGTTGAGGTGATTTCAACCACATTACTAACTGTTTTTAGCTTATCTTCAATAGGGTCTGTAATTAGTTTTTCAATATCTTCTGCAGTATTTCCAGGATATACCGAACTTATGTAAATCTTGGTTTCCTTAATCTCTGGGAAGTTCTCACGAGGCATACTAAAATAAGCACCAGCGCCTAAGAAAAGAATAACAGCTATTAACACATACATGGTGGTTTTATTGTTTATCGCCCATGATGATAAGCCAAATTCTTTGTCTACTTTTTTATTTTTTTTATCTTTTGCCATTGATTGTCATGTTAATAAGTTTAAATGTTTATGAGTTTAGAAGGTTAGATACATTTTTAAGGTATAAATATTAAAACTCAATTTTTTAATTGTGATTTATATAAGCCATCTAACATTGCTGTAATTTTTCTTAGTTTTTCTCTTATAAGTTGGTATTTGCTTTCTGAAATAAATACAAGATCATGACATAAAATAGCTTGATTCAATAGCTCTAAAGCTGAACTATATGCGATTTCTGTAAACCTTGCTTTATCTTTACTTGAATGTCTTCCAGTTCCTTCTGCTATATTAGGCGATATAGAAACTGAACAACGATGCATTTGACTAACCAATCCAAACCTTTCATCAGTTGGTAATGATTTTGTTGTTTTATAAATGCTAACCGCTAATTGTCTAGACTCTTGCCAAACTACTAACTTTTCAAATGAAAATAATTTCATTATTTATGAATTATTTATTTTGCGCTCAGTTATTTTCTAAACACATAAACATTAAACTTTTCAACTTTATTGAACAATAATTTTTACATCTTGTCCATCTTTTACACTACGTGCACCTTCATCAACAATTTCGCTACCGTTTTCTAATCCTGTAAGTACTTCAATTAAATCACCTTGTGTTTTGCCAGTTTCAATAATCATGCGTTTTGCTTTTCCTTTATTTTCAACTTTATCAGAAATTGTGTAAACATATTGTTGTCCTTCAGCGTTTTCTGAAATAATACTTTGCGGAATTAAAATCGCTTTATCGTTAGTATAATCGTTAATTTTAAGCTTAGCGGTTAAATTTGGCTTTATCGTTTTGTCTTTATTATCAACAGCAATTTCTACTTTAAAAGTTCTATTTGCAGGATTAATAAAATTACCAGATTGACGTACTTTAGCATCCATTTGTTTATTTAGAACAGTGAAATCTACTTGTACATCTTTCCCTGGAACAACTTCCGAAATATAACGTTCAGGAACATCGGTTTCAATATACATATCTTGCAGGTTTACAATTCTGAAAAGTGGTGATTGCCCCGGAGATACAACACTTCCTTTATCGGTAATAACATCATCAATAGTTCCTGCAAAAGGCGCACGAACTACCGTTTTTGCTAGTTGATTTTGTAGTTGACTCACGGCTTGTTCTTGAGCTTCATATGTTGCTTTCGCTTGTAAAAATTGAATTTCGCTTCCTATTTTTTGATTCCATAAACGCTCTTGACGCTCGAAAGTTGTTTTAGCTAAAGCCGTTTGAATTTTTAATTGCGATAGTTGTTGACTTAAACCGCCATCATCAATTCTAGCAAGTATTTGTCCTTTATTTACGCGTTGTCCTTCATCAACATAAACGGTAGATAAAACACCTGAATATTCTGGGTAAATAACAATATTCTGTTTGGTACTCACGCTTCCTTGCAATTCTACATAATGTGTAAAAACAGCTTCCTTTACTTGAAACGTAGTAATTAATGGAATTTTTTCTAAAGGATCCAAAACTTTAATTTTAGCTTCTAATTGTTTTAATTGAGCTGAAATTTCTTGAACAGAAGCGTCTAGTTCTGTTTTCTTTTTACGAATTAATTCTAGGTTATCTGTTGCAATAATATCTTCAATAGATTTTGCTTTGTCACCTCCACATGATGAAATTAATAAGGCTAAAAATAATAGTGAATATATGTGTTTCATTAGTTATAGAGTTTATTAGGTTATGTATGTTTATGAGTTTATTTTAATTGAGACTTGTGCAAGCTGTTTAGCATTGCTGTTATTTCTGATATACTATCTCTTAACACATCTTGATTTTTGTTTGAGATAAATTGTAAATCGTTAGCTATAATAACTTGATTTAAAAGTTCTAAAGCTGAACTAAATGCTATTTCTGTAAATCTTGCTTTATCTTTTCCAGAATGCCTGCCACTGCCTTCTGCAATATTTGATGAAATAGAAATAGCACACCGTCTCATTTGACTTATTAAGCCAAAACGCTCATCATCAGGAAAAGATTTTGTTACTTCATATATGGAAACAGATAGTTTTCTGGATTTCTGCCAAACGGTTAATTTTTCAAATGAGAAATGTTTCATACTTTCTTTTTTAAACTTTAAACTAATCAACTTCATTTACAATAGTTTCTAAAGCTGCTTTATTGTTAATTACATCAAGCATGGTCGTTAAAAATTCTTGTTGTGCCGTATATAATTGAATTTGTGCTTGTCTTAATTCAAAACTAGAGCCAATACCTTCAAAAAACTTCGTTTGGTTTTTTTGTTCAATGCGTTCTGCAAGGTTTAGGTTTTCTTTTTTATTGGCATACTCTTCAATTGAAAATTGGTAATCGCTTTTGGCTGTTTCAATTTGTAGTTTTAACCGTTGCTCTGTTTCCGTTAAGTCGTCCTTTGCTTTTTCTAAATTAATTTTAGCGCGTTGGGTTGACGCACTCCGCAAGCCCGAACTAAAAACTGGTATTTTTAAATTGATGCCAAATACGCCAAAACCGTAATATTTTTGATCCGTGTTTAAAAAATCAAAATTGTCGCTATAGGATAAATAACCACCGCTTAAAAAAGTGCTCATAGTTGGTAAGGCTTTGCTTTTTTCAAGTTTAACTAAAAGCTCTTTTGATGTTCTATCATTCTCGGCAATTCGGTAATCAATAGTATTTTCAATCGAAAATGGAGTATTTAGAAAGTTTAAATTTAAATTTTGCGCTGTAAGTATTTCTAAATTATCTTTTAAAATCGTTGGGTTTTCAATATCTACACCTAGATTCATGTTCAACATTTGATAAGCCACTTTTTTTAAGCGTCGTGTATTGTTTAGAGAACTTTTTACTCCAGAAAGGGTTATTTTTAATTGCTCAACACTTTCTTCTTCTTCTAAACCATTTTCAAAAATTTTAGTGATTTCATCAAGGTTTTTTTCAAGAACTGTTTTGTTTCGTTCTAATATTTTTAAACTCTCTTCAACTAGTAAAACATTTCCGTAAGCATTAATTACAGCTTTCCTAACTTCTAAATCCGTTTTAATTTTAGCATTCTTAGATATTTCTAAAAAAACCTTAGCAGATTGTAGGCCAACTAAATACGAGCCATCAAAAATTAATTGACTTAACGTGGCCGATGCATTAACATTTTGTTTCACACTAAATTCTATTGCCACAAGCTCACCTTTTGGGCCACCAAAAGCATCAGCAGGAATAACTTGTATTTGCTGTTTAATAAAATCTTGATAATCGACTCCCGCATTAAGTTGGGGCAAACCAGTAGCAATAGTTTCCCATTTCTGTTTGTAGGCCGCATCAATATCGCGTGAAGCATTTTTTGCGGTTCTATTGTTTTCTAATGCAAAATCTATAGCTTCTTGCAAGGAGAAACTTTGTCCATCTTCTTGAGAAAATGTTGCAAAAGAAATCAATAAACTAAATATTAATACTAGTTTTATTTTCATATTTATAATTGATTTGATGTTATAAACTTATTTAATATTTTAAATCCGTTTTCTGTAACAATGGCTCTTAAATGGTATTCTAAATAACTTTCCATGAGGTAATTCATATCGTAGTCATCTGGTGGAAAAAACATGTTATCTTTAATACCTGTCATACCCGTAAAGTACATTCTTGAGATAAAATCAATATCTATTGTATCTCTAAAAACACCTGTTTTTACACCATGTTGCAAACTTTCTTTTACAGATTTATGCATTTTCTCAAATTGTTTGATTTTTAACGTGTTATGAATTTGGGGGTAATATTTTTTAAGTTGATATTGTGGCGAAGATTTTTCATTTTTTAAATGATGCATCACATACATTTTAATATCATATAATTCTTCAATTGGGTTTATAGCATTCTCGCATATATCATCAATACCAACGCAAATTGTATCAAATAAACTAAAAGTTACAGCCTCTACTAATTTGGTTTTATTTGCAAAATGCACATAAATGGTTTTTTTCGATATGCCCATTTCATTGGCTATATCGTCCATAGTAACGCTTTTAAAACCTAGGTTTAAAAACAATTCGGCAGCTTTATGTATGATTTTTTCTTTCATATTTAAGGCGCAAAACTACATTAGGAAACTTTAAAAACCTAAAAAGTTTCCAAAGTTTTACAATTATTTAACACTTATTTTATAACTGCACAATTTTATAAAGGTTTTTAATTTATTTTTGCGGTATGTTTTCAATAGAAGAATATCAACACCATTTTGTTACATATTTACAAAAATATACAGTAACTAAAGAGCCCAAAAACCTCTACGAACCTATTCAGTACATCCTAAAATTAGGTGGTAAAAGACTGCGCCCAGTTTTAACATTAATGACTACTGAAGTTTTTAATACAGATTATAAAAAAGCTTTAAACGCTGCGTTAAGTATTGAAGTATTTCATAATTTTTCGCTAGTCCATGATGATATTATGGATGATGCGCCATTGCGAAGAGGACAAGAAACGGTTCATGAAAAATGGAATATTAACACGGGAATTTTATCAGGTGATGCCATGTTAATTATGGCGTATCAGCTTTTTGAAAATTATGAAGCTTCTACTTTTCAAGCCTTAGCAAAATTATTTAGTAAAACAGCTTTAGAGGTTTGTGAAGGCCAACAATATGATGTTGATTTTGAAACTAGAAATGATGTTACCATTGCTGAGTATTTAAAAATGATTGAGTATAAAACCGCTGTTTTGGTTGGAGCTGCTATGAAAATGGGAGCTATTGTTGCAAAGGCTTCTAAAAAAAATCAAAATAATATTTACGAGTTTGGTAAAAATTTAGGCATCGCGTTTCAATTACAAGATGATTATTTAGATGCATTTGGCGACCCTAAAACGTTTGGAAAACAAGTTGGCGGGGATATTATTGAAAATAAAAAAACGTATTTGTATTTAAAAGCTTTAGAGTTTTCAAATAAAAGTGATAAAGTAGAATTAAGTCAATTATTTTCTTCAAATCCTGAAGATGTTTCTACTAAAATACAGACTGCAAAACAATATTTTGAGACGTCAGGTTCTGCAGAAGCTACAAAAAAGGCTATTGAATATTATACAAATAGAGCGTTTAATATTTTACAATCTCTAAACATTTCAGAAGATAAAAAACAGCTTTTAAAAGCTTTTGGTGAAAGTTTAATGAATAGAACGGTTTAATGAAATTATCTACTACTTTTGAAGCCTTAATTGATGAAGCAAATCATTCAGAATTGTACAATAAGTTGATTCATCAGCTTAATAAAGATTTTCTTTTAGCAAATATTGATTTAGATTTTCATGAAGAAGTCTTGCCGTCAAGCTTAAAACTGATACTTCATGAAACGGTGTATAAACTCATTCAAGAAAAGTTTACCGAATATTTGAATCTCCTTTATATTATTGATGTTTCTGAAAAACAAGTTAAAGCGTTAGACGGAAGTGATATTTTAAAACTGTCAGAAGATGTTGCTTTTTTAATTTTAAAACGCGAGTGGCAAAAAGTTTGGTATAAAAATCAATTTTAATTAAGATAAATTTGTCTTAATTAAAATAAAATGATATATTTGTGCTAAATTAAAATCAAATATGTTTTCTAAAGCTTGTGAGTATGGTATAAAAGCATCTATTTTTATTGCTATTAATTCTTATGAGGGTAAGCTAGTTAGCCCAAAAGAGATTGCTATAGAAATAGATTCTCCACAGGCATTTACAGCTAAAATTTTGCAGTCATTAGTGAAACATGATATTGTAAATTCTGTAAAAGGAGCATATGGTGGCTTTGAAATTGATAAGAATAAAATAGCAACGGTTAAACTTAACCATATTGTAAATGCCATTGATGGAGATAGTATATATAGTGGTTGTGGCTTAGGTTTACATAAATGTGATGAAGAGCACCCGTGCCCTGTACACGATAAATTTAAAGTAATTAGGGAAGGTTTAAAGCTTATGTTAGAAGAAACAAGTTTAGAAGAATTGGCACTAAACATTAAGTCTGGAGCCGCATTTTTAAAGGTTTAGTAAATAATAGACCTCTAAATATCCCAATATAAAATTGGGATGAGTTCAACCATCAATTTAGAAAATTGGGTTTCACTCAAAAAAATTGAATATAAATAGGATAAAATCATCCGAAATAAATAATTAGTCATGGTAACATTACAAAAAGATTCAGAAAAACAAATAGGGCAATTTGTAGCCGAAGATTATAGAACAGCAGCTGTTTTTTCTAAATATAAAATTGATTTTTGCTGCAACGGAAACAGAACTATTAATGAGGCTTGCGAAAAAAAAGGAATAGATAGCAACGTTTTATTAGATGAGTTAGATAGCATTTTAAATGCTAAAGGAGAACAGACAATAGATTATAAATCGTGGCCGTTAGATTTATTAATTGATTATATTGAAAAAAAACACCACCGTTATGTAGAAGCAAAAATTCCGGTATTACGTCAGTTTTTAGACAAATTATGTAGTGTGCATGGAGAGAATCATCCAGAATTATTTAAAATAAATGAACTGTTTACAGCATCAGCAGGCGAGTTGGCGGCACACATGAAAAAAGAGGAGTTAATATTATTCCCTTTTGTAAAAAAAATGGTGAATGCTCAATTAGAACAAAGCCCAATGCAATCGCCACAGTTTGGTACCGTTGAAAACCCAATTGCGATGATGATGCAAGAACACGATAATGAAGGCGAACGTTTTAGACAAATTGCAGAACTCTCTAACAATTACAATCCGCCAGCTGATGCTTGTAATACCTACAAAGTAACATTTGCTATGTTGGATGAATTTGAAAAAGATTTGCACTTACACATACATTTAGAAAACAATATTTTATTCCCTAAGACCGTAAAGCTAGAGCAACAATTTGGTTGGTAAAACGTTGCCTCTAACTTTAATAATCCTAAAATTCCAGAATGGGCAACTTTTCTGGAATTTTTAATTTTCAATATTCTATATTGGAGACTATATTTAATCGGTTGTTTATTTTGATAAACTAAATGTCAGTTCGAGTGATTTCGACTTTTTTGTCGAAATTGTATCGAGAACAGGTTTTGAAATAGAAAATTTTATTCTCGATACATCCCGATGAAAAATCGGGATACTCGAATTGACAAATTTTATTCAACATATACAACCATCATATTTATTATTTAGAAAGCCATTAAAATGCCAAGGAAACTTGTTGTAACATGCTTAATTAATTTTTTGATTGCTGCAATAATGGGCATGGTATTACGCTATGCATCAATTGGAACTATTAACTTTAATTATAGATTTTTAACGCATGCCCACTCGCACATTGCAATGCTAGGGTGGGTTTACTTAATGCTCTTTGTGCTCATTGTGCATTATTTTGTTCCAGAACAGAAGCCTATATTTAATACGTTATTTTGGCTTACCGAATTTGCCGTTATTGGTATGATGCTTAGTTTTCCGTTTCAAGGCTATGCGACTGTTTCAATAGCGTTTTCAACATTACATATTTTTTGCAGTTATTACTTTGTGTTTCTTATTTGGAAGCACCATAAAACGGAATCAATAGTTACTCGAAGATTACTAAAAACGGCATTACTATTTATGTTGTTGTCTACTGCTGGAGTTTGGTGTTTAGGGCCTGCAGTGTCCATGCTTGGGCAAGCTTCGGCATTTTATCAAATTGCAATACAATTCTTTTTACATTTTCAGTTTAACGGTTGGTTTTTAATAGCTGTTATCGCTATGTTTTTTCATGTTTTACAGCTTAAAGATTCAAAACAATTTAGGTTGTTTTTTGTGCTTTTAGTCCTATCAACGGTGTTAACATTGGCTTTGCCAATATATTGGTTTGCACCTCACATCGCTTTATTTTGGATTAATGGATTGGGCGTTATTGTTCAATTTTTAACATTGATCGTATTTTTAAAGCTTATAAAACCTTACCGGTTAATTCTCTTAAAAAACAATTCAAAACTTACTATTTACATGTATGCTTTCGCAATATTTTGTTTGGTTTTAAAAATAGGAGCGCAATTATTATCGCTCGTTCCTGAAGTGTCAGATGCTGCTTATCAACACAGAAATCTTGTCATTGGTTTTATTCATTTGCTTATGTTGGGCGTAATTACCGGGTTTTTATTTGGTTTCATTTTACAGAACAGGTGGGTTACTTTTAATGCATGGCTAAATTTTGGAATCTATACCTTTGTTTTAGGCTTTGCTTTAACAGAATTGTTTTTAATTCTTCAAGGCAGTATGTTTTACTTTAACAAGGGAGCACTACCAAACTATTATCTTTTTTTATTTCTTTCCAGTGTGCTTTTACCTTTAGGAATAGGGAGCATTATCATTAATATTTTAAAAACCAGAACAGATGAATCATAAACCTCAAAAACGTCATAAAGCATTACAACATCTAAGCAGAGAACATCACCATGGATTACTGTTATCTTGGAAAATAAGATCTGGATTCAGTAAAAACATTGACCCAAAACGTATAAAAATTTATGCCGATTGGTTTTTTAAAACGCATTTAATCCCTCATTTTGAAAAGGAAGAAGCGCATATTTTTACCATTTTAAATGAAGACAATGACCTTATTAAAAAAGCCATGGCTGACCATAGGCGATTAAAACGTTTGTTTACAGAACCGGACGATGCGGCTAAAGCTTTAAATAAAATTGAAGAGGAATTGGATAAGCATATTCGTTTTGAAGAACGTGTGCTGTTTCCTGAAATTCAAAAAGTAGCAACCAAAGACCAATTGACTTTAATTGAAGGCATACATCAAGAAGGTGATTTTATAGATAAACTAGATGATGAATTTTGGCAATAGGTTTTACATTATGTGTTTTAATAGTTACCAACCTGAGCTTGACTAATAACCAAATTGGACTGAGTTGAATTTCAATGATGACTGATTAATAGGACCTTCTGCAAGGTTTTATTTTGACCTTGTAGATGTTAAAACGAAACAATAAATACCTCTAACCTTTACTAGAAAAGCTTTGCGATTTTGTGCTTCTCATTTAAATTGGTGAGTACAATAAACACAAAGAAAGAACTTTGATTATTAGTTTATAATTTAAATATAGTTACCATATACCAGCAAGAAGAAAAAAAGCCAATAAATAGATTTGTACCGGAAAAAGCTTGGGCATTGGCGTATCGGCACTGAAAATCAAATCCAGCAGATTACGCAGATCTGCGCAGACGATAATATAATAATCTTCGGAAGTCGGTAAATCCGCAGAAAAGAAATCTGCGATTATCAGCGTGATCTGCGGGCAATAAAAGTATCCTGTGCGATTATTTATCAAGGTATACCGA
>JBAQZZ010000140.1:0-2047 GCA_049791475.1 Flavobacteriaceae bacterium
GAAAACAGCATTGTTTTAAGAGGAAATATAGAGCGGGAAAATTTTAAAAATAATAGCATTGGATCAGTATCTGCCAAAGATTTTGACAACGGGTCCTATTGGGCAAAATTACCTGTAACCAATAAAAAATTCGTAACTAATCAGTAGCAAATATATCGGTTTTGCATAAAACAGTGCTTCATTAACAATTTAAGTAATTTTATTAACATTGTTTTATTGTTTTACCTCAAGATTTTAAAAAAGCCTGTGTTTATTAACAACTGTTATCAACTCACTTGTAACTTTGGGTTTTATTATTTGGAATAGTGTTCATCAGTATTGATTTTTGACAAAACATTGGTTTTGACAAAGCAGCCTACATACAAAGAGTTATATGATTTAGTTAAACAGCAAGCTAAAGCAATACAACGTTTATCTAAAGAAGTTGTATTGTTAAAAGCAGAAATCCAATTGTTAAAAAACCCCAAGAACAGCAGAAACAGCTCTATCCCACCTTCTCAAGATCAAAATCGACCAAAACCCAATCAAAGTTTACGCAGATCTTCGGGCAAAAAACCTGGAGGGCAAAAAGGGAGAAAGGGCAAGACCCTTGAAATGACAACCAATCCAGATGTGATAGTTAAATTACATCCCGACTTTTGTCGCAATTGTGGTGCCTCTTTAGATAAAGCACGGTCCACCCAAGAGCAGACCCGTCAAATAGTGGACATACCACCTATAAAAGCCGTTTTTACAGAATACCAAACTTATGGCAAAGTATGCTATTGTGGTTGCCAGAACATTGCGGATTTTCCCAAAGAAGTAAATAGCCCTATTAGTTACGGAGCTAATATTGAAGGGCTCATCGGTTATTTCCATGCGCGTCAATATCTTCCTTTTGCAAGAATGCAAGAGGTGTTCAATGATGTTTTCAATATTGACATCAGTGAAGGAGGCCTGCATTATCTGCTCAACCGGTTTGCCGACAAAACAACAGGTGTCTATCAAATGATAAAACAACGTATTGCCAATAGTGCCGTTGTTGGAACAGATGAAACAGGAGTAAAGGTAAACGGGGACAAACATTGGATCTGGACATGGCAAACTTCAAAACTCACCTTTATTGCCCATTCAAAAAACAGAAAATTCGATACGGTAAAAGAACACTTTGATCAAGGTTTTCAAAATAGCACTTTAGTGCACGATGGATGGAAACCACAGATCAAGACACCTGCTGAAAATCATCAAACTTGCTTGGCACATCTACTGCGCCACCTAAATTATTTGAACGACCTGTACAAAAAAAATAAATGGGGAGTGGATTTTTTAAAACTTCTTAGAACTTCTTTGAAGCTTAAAGATAAGCTCAAACCAAATGATTACAAGCAAAATACAGAAAGAAACAAAATTATACAGACCCTTGAAAAACTACTTTCCGAACCGCCTGATAAAAACCACAAGAAACTCTATACATTTTACAAACGAATGTGCCGAGAAAGGCAACATTTGTTCACTTTCCTTTTTATTGAGCAAGTGCCACCAGACAACAATGCATCTGAAAGGGCTATACGCAATGTGAAAGTCAAACAAAAAATATCAGGACAGTTTAAAATAGAACAAGCTGCTCAAAACTTTGCCATGATAAGATCGGTTATAGATACTACCATAAAAAATGGAATGAACGTATCAGAAGCGTTGAAACTTATCGCTAAAAATGAATTTCAGTTTGAAAACTGATTAGTTACTGTTTTTCAACATGTTTAATAATATCGTTTAAATCATCACATATTTTTAGGGCAAGTTCTTTAGAAAGTAATTGCGCTTCATAAAAATATATAATTTGTTGTAGTGTTCCATTAATAGTGTTTTCATTCCAGAATTCCGTAATGTTTATATAGTTATAGGTCTCACCCAATGTAATTGCTTTTTGCAAGAGGGAATCAGGAAGCGTTTCAATAAAAGTATCAAAAGATATTTTGTTTTCAATCATTTCCTTATTTGAAAATTTCAACCAAACGTAAATTTTATAGCGCGTAATCAGGGAGTCTTTTAAAGTGTAAAATAGCGG
>JBAQZZ010000141.1:0-13113 GCA_049791475.1 Flavobacteriaceae bacterium
TATTGAAGATTAACGAACCGCCGAGTACGAGACCCGTACGCTCGGTGGTGTGAGAGGCGCAGTGGCGACCATTAGGTCGTCACCCGTCTACTCGATTAGGCAACGTTTTTATTTGTCAAACGTTTCAATCCATTCAAAGAAAGAGCCATAAATAGGTACATCTTCCATATCATTTACTTCTTTTTCGACTCTCAAACTATCTATTGTCACATTATTCTTTTGTTTTAAATAATAAAAAGCATATTTATAGTGGTTAATACTATCCTTAAATGAATAATAGTCTAAATCTTCATTCCAAAATCTTTCTTCGTATTTTAAACTACCATCTAAATTAAAATGTACTCTTCTAGAACTATAAAGTCCGCCACCACTTTTTCCTGAATAATATGCAATTCTTTTTTCCTTGTCCAATTCGATGCCTTCTCCTAAAGAAACTCCTGACAATCCTTCTGAATATTGAAATTTCTTTAATCTAGAATTGAACAGATATACAGAGTATTCTTGATTTGGACCACCTATAAAATCATCAGAAAATTGAAAATCGGTATAATTATCAAAGTTAATATCAATGTTCTTTGGTTTGGAATTATTTAAAGGATTTAAGAATAATGACAAGTCTAAATCTAAAATAGATTCATTAGTCTTTTGATTAATCAATTTTTGACTGATTAATTGTTTTGAGTTTTCATTATTAGTCATACTACTAATTTCATATTCCCAAAAACAATTAATATTATTAATTTCAAAAGAACTATCTCTAGTTTTATAAATTTCTTCTTTTATATTCTCAATATAATCATGGGCTTCCTGCTGAGTATGAATAGAATCAGTTTTGATTTCATTAAAATTAGAACTCTTGATTTCTTTTCTATTATTTTCCTGTTTACAAGAAAATAAAATGATAATAGGTATGCAGAACAATTTAATCAACGTAAATTATTTTTTCAGGTTGTATAGAATTGATATTTCAAGAATATATTGAATTCCGATTTGAACCTGAGAGTTATTAATGATTTTATCATAGCCAGAAATATCTGTACCTTCATAAAAAAAGGTTTTATTTATTCTTTCCGTTTTCTTAATGTATGGATTTTTATAATTTGCAGTCACATTAGCTGTTTCAAATGCCTGATATGTTTGGTATTGTGTTTTTGGGAATAGACTGTAAAAATTGTCTAGCAATATGCGACTAGTTCCATTTAATTTTGGGTTAAAAGTTTTAAGGTATAATTCTTTTCTACTAGAAATAACAGAGAGCGCTTCTTGATACATTTCATAATATATTTTCTCAATATCATCATTTATATAATCAACTTTGATAATATCATAAATTTCTTGTTCAGCACTTAATTCAATTAGTTCATTTATTTTTTCAATATTTTTGAGTTTAATAATTACATTCTTTTTAACTTCAAAACCATCTTCAACTTGTTCAGCTTTTGAATTGGAAATATTGAAATCATAAATTTTTGTTGATGAAATAAAGTCTATATATGTGTCATTTTCTTTTACGCCAATTGATGTTAAACTTTTATTTAATTTATTAATTCTATCATTTATTGATTTGTTACATTCTTTTATTGTTTTTCCTTCTTGGTTAACGCCTAATGTAATTATAAATTTATCTGGAATTTTATTCATCAAAATACTCGCACTTAATACAACTGTAGTATCTGTAGAAATAATTGATTTTTTATAATTAATGTTATTCCTATAATTGTTTGTTTTGTAAACTTGATTTCCGCTAACTTGAGAATAGCAAATTGGTGACATTAATAATAAGACTAGTATTGTGTATTTTCTAATTAAATTCATTATTTGTTTATTTAAGTGATTGTGGAATTAATTTAATTGAATCTTTTATAAATGTTAAATTGTATTTATTAATGTTGTTGCCCATTCTTGAATAGTCATTAATATGAATATTGTAGTTTTTTTTAGAAATGTGATTTAATTTTATAATTTTTCCACTTCCAGAATATAGGATTTTTTCTTTACTTAAAATATAGTATTCAGAATAAGGATTATAAGTTGCACCTCCAGAATATTCTCCAAAAATATTTATAACTTTTAGAATTGAATCTGTTGAGTAGATTATCTCTCCTCCACTTATGTTTTGATATTTAAAATAATCTTCATCTGGTTCTAAATCGGGTTTTAGTTCCTCTATTATTTCGTTTATTTTAAATTCGATAAATCTTGAAAGTAGTAACGAATCATTCTTAGTTTTGAGAATTGAATTTAAGTTTTTCTTTTCTTTTTTAATCTCAATATTGGATATATTTTTTACCTTATTTTCAGTATTCAATTTTCTCAAGTTGTTTTTGCAACCAAGAATTAAAAGGATTATCAAAAATTTTATTTTAGTTTTCATTCTTGTGTTCAAATTCTGACTAACGTCAAATTTTAAGTTCTGATATTCAGAGATTTATCAAATCCAACGTCTTCAGGTTTAATTTCAAATTTAGCAATATTCCTTTTAATTCTATTGACCAGTTTTAGTTTTCTTTTTTGGTCAAGGAATAAATATTCTGTTGGTGGTTGATAAGGCATTCCTTTTGTGAGCATATTCCAAATAATGACTGCTAGTTTTCGTGCTGTGGCACTTATGGCAGTGGCTCGTCCTTTTTTGTAGTTTATTCTTCTAAAAAAATCGGATAAATGCCCATCCTTTAAATTTCCAATTGTATTTGCGGCTTGTCTGACTATAGGTCAACTTCTGAAAAAAACTGGTATTAACAGAATCCCTGTCAGAAATATTAATGTTTCTGATATAGAAATTTCTCTAAATACTCCCAAAAATGAAGAACTGGATTTCAATGCTGTTCCATTTGTTCCTCAAAAGATAGCTAAAATTATTTCATCGTTTGCTAATACCAATGGTGGGTCTTTGATTTTCGGACTTAAAGAAATCAATATAACTACAAACGAGATAGTTGGTCTTAGTGATGTACCAGAAGTCATTCATAGCGATAAATATGTTACAGACAGATTATTAGCGGATTACCTTTCTAGTAGTGTATCTGCTTATACAAAAGAAGAACTTGGATATGATCAAAACCCAAAAGCTATTTTAAATTCAAGTAATGAAAATATTATCTCAGAAGTAGAATTTGAAAATGTTGAATAAATACTTTCTCTGTAAATAGTATGACGTTGTAAGTAATATAAAATTATTATGAAAGAACAAGAGGAATGGAAAATATGGCCTCCTTACGAGATATTTTACATTGAAAGTCTATTAACCAAGACTAAGACGGCAGTGGACAGCAGTTTTATTTTCTTGGAGGAACGTAACCGTTACCTTACCTTGTAGCCTCTGGATATAGTGGGTTCAAATTCGTCTAATATGAGATGATGTATTGATAATAATTTCAATATCTTCCTTCAAAAAGTTCGAATTCTGTCCTCTTGAGGTCACTAAAAAAAAGCAATAAACTATCAATGGTTTATTGCTTTTTTAATTATGTTTAGAGTAATTTTCACATAAAACAAACGTTATTTCTAAATGATTATAGCAATACGTATAGAACAATATATTCTAGCCAGCCAAATAATTATGGGAATATTATTTGCTGTTTTGGCTTTTTTTATATGCTATTATGCTTTTAAATTAATGGAAATGGGATATGTTTTAAAGCATAAAAAACCACTTTATAATCATTTTTATTGGCGTTTAAAAGAATTAAAAAAAAATCAAAAAGCTGTTTTATATAAAGACTTTTCATTCTTCAAAAAACTCAATGCTAAACAGAAAACGTATTTTGAACATCGGGTTGCGTTATTTATAATAGATAAAGATTTTATTGGAAGAGACCAATTAATAATTACAGATGAAATGAAAGTATTAATATCTGCCTCTGCAGTTATGCTTACGTTTGGGTTTAGAGATTATTACATTCCACTCATCTCAAAAATAGTAATTTACCCTACCCAGTTTTATTCTAATACCAATAACACTTATCATAAAGGTGAATTTAATCCTAGGCTTAAATCCTTAGTTCTATCTTGGGAAGCATTTAAAGAAGGCTATGATAACGAAACTGATAATTTGAATTTGGGGATACATGAACTTACGCACGCCATTCATTTAAACAGCTTGAAACAGCGCGACGTAAGTGCAACAATTTTTAGTGATTCTTTTAAAGAGTTATCTCAACTACTTTCTTCTAAAGAAAACTTAAGAGAAGAACTAATGGCTTCAGAATATTTTAGAAGATATGCCTATACCAATCAGTTTGAATTTTTGGCTGTGGCTATTGAAAATTTCATTGAAACTCCTAAAGATTTTAGATTACAATTTCCAGAAGTTTATGCCAAAGTAAAGCAAATGCTTAATTTTAATGTGGCAGGTTATTAGTTGATTATGATATTTATCATAATTTTTTATGATTTAGTTTAATATTTTTAATGAATACTAAATTAAATTATAAATGTCATGATACGAAAAGCACCAATTTCGATGATAATGACTTCTCCAGTCATCACGTTAAAAAAGAAAGATAGTCTTGAAAAAGCAGAATATCTTTTCAAAAAACATCATATAAGACACATTCCCATAGTTACCGATAATGTTATTGTGGGTATGTTGAGTTATACCGATTTATTACGATTGAGTTTTGCTGATTTTACTGATAATTCTGTTGATGATTCTGATGCTTTAGTTTATAATATGTTTACAATAAAACAGGTTATGAAACGAAATATAGTTACTATTTCTTCATCTAGCTCGATAAAAGAAGTAGCGAGAGTTTTAGCAACGGAGGAGTTTCACGCATTACCTGTTGTAGATAATAACAAGCTTGTTGGTATTGTTACTACAACAGATCTTATTAAATATTTATTAAATCAGTTTTAATTATTTACAAAAATTTAAACACTGATAATTGTCATAAAATTATTTGTAATTCTACATTAATTTTATCAAATAGATTTAAAACAACTCATCATGAAACAACGTACACCAGTATCGGATATAATGACAAAAAATATTATTGGGTTAACAAGATCAGACGATTTACAGCATGCTGAAATGCTATTTAAAAGGCATAAGATTAAACATATTCCTGTGGTAAGTGGCGAAACCGTAATTGGGATGCTGAGTTATTCTGATTTACTAAAAATTAGTTATGCAGATATATCTGAAGATGAGCATAACGTAGATGCTGTAGTTTACAATATGTTTACCATCGAGCAAGTTATGGTAAAAGATGTGGTAACTATAACTAGTGAAACCACTATAAAGGAAGCCGCAAAAATTTTAGAAGAGCGAGAATTTCATGCTTTACCAGTAGTTGATGATGGAACATTGGTAGGAATTGTAACCACAACCGATTTACTAAACTATTTTATAAAGCAATTTTAAGGGTTAGCAATCGTTTTTAAGTCTTTAATCGTTTCGGTCTGGTTGTTACTTTTAAATACGTAGCTTCCAGCCACTAAAACATCGGCGCCAGCTTCAACAAGTTGTTTAGCATTTTTATTGGTAACACCACCGTCTATCTCAATTAAAGTTGTAGCGTTTTTACGTTTAATTAGTGCCTTGAGTTGTTCAACTTTAGTATAGGTATTTTCTATGAAACTTTGTCCGCCAAAACCAGGATTAACACTCATTAAACACACCAAATCAATATCATTAACAGTGTCTTCTAAAACATTAATATTGGTATGCGGATTTAAGGCAACACCAGTTTGCATACCTTCTGATTTAATAGCCTGAAGTGTTCTGTGTAAATGAGTACAAGCTTCATAATGAACCGTTAAAATATCGCTTCCTAATTCAGCAAAAGTTTTAATGTATTGGTCTGGGTTAACAATCATTAAATGAACATCAATAGTTTTTTTAGCATGTTTAGTTATGGCTTTTAATACTGGCATTCCAAAAGATATGTTTGGTACAAAAACACCATCCATGATATCAATATGAAACCAATCGGCTTCACTATGGTTTATCATTTCTATATCGCGTTGTAAATTAGCAAAATCAGCAGCTAAAATAGATGGTGCTATTAGTTTTGAAGACATATAAAAGTAAATTTTGGTAAAGATACTAAAGTCTTTTTTTAAGTTCCTCTCCTTTGGGGAGGGATTTAGGGTGGGGCTAAAAATAAACCCGCGGTAATCAGCCGCGGGTTCTTTCATCAATCAAAAAACGAACAGTTATGTATAACTGTTTGTTGTGGTAATTTAGTCGTAAAAAGTTTACTAACCTAAATATGTTTTTAATATTTTACTTCTAGACGTATGTTTTAATCTACGAATAGCCTTTTCTTTTATTTGTCTTACACGCTCACGAGTTAAATCAAACGTTTCTCCAATTTCTTCTAAAGTCATTGGGTGCTGGTTTCCTAAACCAAAATACAAACGAATAACATCAGCTTCACGCGGTGTTAAAGTTTCTAAAGCGCGTTCTATTTCTGTACGTAAGGATTCGTGTAATAATTCTCTATCTGGGTTTGGAGATTCTCCACTATTTAATACATCATATAAATTTGAATCTTCACCTTCAACTAAAGGCGCATCCATACTTACGTGGCGTCCAGAGTTTTTCATTGACTCTTTAACGTCGTTAATAGTCATATCCAATTCTTTTGCAATTTCTTCAGCAGAAGGTGGGCGCTCATGACTTTGCTCTAAAAAAGCAAATGTTTTATTAATCTTGTTAATAGAACCAATTTTGTTTAACGGTAAACGTACAATACGCGATTGTTCAGCTAAAGCTTGAAGAATCGATTGACGAATCCACCATACAGCATAGGATATAAATTTAAAACCACGTGTTTCATCAAAACGTTGCGCAGCCTTAATTAAACCTAAATTACCTTCATTAATTAAATCTGGTAAAGTAAGTCCTTGGTTTTGGTATTGTTTTGCCACAGATACAACGAAACGTAAATTTGCTTTCGTCAATTTCTCTAAAGCAAGCTGATCGCCAGCTTTAATACGTTGTGCTAATTCTACTTCTTCGTCTGCAGTAATTAAATCAACCTTGCCAATTTCCTGTAGATATTTATCTAACGAAGCGGTTTCTCTATTGGTAACCTGCTTGGTAATTTTAAGTTGTCTCATTTAATGTTATCCTGAATTAATTGTGAATAAATAGGTCGTTCAATAGTTATACGTGCAAACATTAAAAAATGTTACAAAAAGAATAATTATTTTTTAGTTCTTTTAATTTAAGACACGTTAACTTTTTGAAAGTCACACGTTAAATTTTTATTAACGATTTGTTTGTCAGGTTGATGTCTTCAAGCATATCTTGTGTGAATTTGTAGTGACCACGTTTAGTAATTAATTTAAATCTGTGTGATTTTAAATTACTCAGGGTTTTTAAAAATAACCATTTGGACTTAAGAAGTTTTGGTTTTTCAGATTTCAAACCAATATCGAAGTAATGTTTTCGTCCTTCTTTCATTGCAACAATATCTGGTGTTACAGTAATATCACTTCCAGCTTTTTTATAAGATTTTGGGGTTTCGTAACCATCCATATCTGCTTTAATATCTTCAAAACCACGATTTTCTAAATATGTGATTGAATCTTCTAAAACGTCTGCGTATTTATCTTTATCTGCTTGTATCATAACTGATAAGATACCCAAAATTGATGAAAATACAAATTTTTAACAGTGTTTAACGTTTGTTTTTATCAATTTTCACTTGCTTTATAAAATTAGCTTCTTTATAAATAAGTGATAAAATTCTTATTTCTTTTTAATTTATCCACGAGTTAACCAACCTCTTCTACTTGCCGTTGCAATGGCATAAGGCGTAATCCAGAATAAAGAGAATGTATATAAAATACTATAAGAATATGCCCAAATACCAGCGGTTGTTTTATATTGATTTGCAAAAAATAATACAGAAAATGATGATGCTACTAAAATACTAACTAATGTAGAACCCAAAAAGAGTAGAGGATGTACTAAAACAAAAAACAACATTGAAATTAGTAGTGGATAACTCATCAAAATTTTTAAAAATTGACTTATAAATAAAACTCGTGTTCCAGATTTTCCTTGAGATCTAAAATTAGTAAATACGTATTTTGCCATTTCTAGATTCTCACGTACATTACTTCGTCCCCATCGAATAAACATTTTATATAACCCTAAATATTGTTCTGGTACATTAGTATACGCCACAGCATTTTTTTGAAACAATACGTGTTTTCCTTGTTTCAATATCATATTGGTCATAGCTCTATCTTCACCAATATCACTAGGTTTCCCCATAAAAGTCTGATTAATCCATTGTGGCAAACAACTATGTACCGCAGAACTTCTGTAAGCCGCCAATGCTCCAGGTGTACATAAAACTGAATTAAGGTTACTCTCAGCAGAACGAACAAATTCAAAACTCATAACAAAACTTACATCCAGCATTTTAGGAAGTGCTTCTTTTTTGTTGTTTAAAACTCTAATGTTTCCTGCAACCGCACCACATTGTTCATCTTTAATAAAAGGACTTACTAAATTTCTAAGTGTATCTTCGGTAACAATAGAATCGCTATCAACAGTCACATAAATATCACCTGTACCCATGTTAAACCCACGGTAAAGTGCATGTCGCTTCCCTTGATTTTTAGGTTGTTGATATATTTCTAAACGATTTCCAAGTTTCTTTTTTGCATCAAGCATCCAATCCCAAGTGTCGTCTTTACTGCCATCATCTATTGATATTATCTGAATTTTGTGTGCAGGATAATTACTATTTACTAAACTCATTAAAGTATCCCAAACTTGCTTGCCTTCATTATAAGCAGGAACAATTACGGTACACGATGGTAATTCGTTATCTGAAACAGCTGCAATAGGTTTGTATTTAAAGTAATTATAAGTCTTGTATAAAAAAAACGTGGCTTTAAAAGCGAATAAGCCTGAAGCCATAATTATAAAAATATAACCTAATGTTGAACTCGCTTTGTCAGCACTAAATTGTTCAAAATCATTACGAAAAACATAGAAAACATAAATGCCAACAAGAAGAAGTAAAAAAGAACTAAGCAACACAATATTATTGTATGGACTTTCGGTTTTACTCTTGCTAGTCAAAAAAAGATTAATATCGCTCGATAGTTTTTTGGTTTTAATTTTTGTATTGGTAACAATGTTGTTTGAGGCCATTCTTTTTGAGGACATAAATCTAGTTATTGCAAAATAATTAATTGATACTAGATTTACGTTTGTTTTTAAAGTTTGGATTGTTTAATATTTTTATTTAACAGTTTTGGGAAACTACAAGCAAAAAAGAAACCCTAAATAAAAAGTTTCATTTAGGGTTTATATCAAAATTTAAAAAGAAATTAATCTTCCTTCTTATCTTCTCTAGGTTTTCTATCGTCTCTGCGGTTATCGCGTCCACGATTATCTCTACCTCTATTATCACGTCCACCACGACTGTCTCTAGAGTTGTCTCTTGGTGGTCTTGCTACATAACCTTCTGGCTTTTCTAGTAAAGCTTTACGAGATACTTTTTCTTTACGAGTTCTTGGATCTTGTCCAAAATACTTCACATCAAAAACATCACCCATATTCACAACGTCACTTACATTTTCAGTACGTTCCCAAGCCAATTCACTTACGTGTAATAAAACCTCGTTCCCTGGAGCATCCATATATTCTACAACCGCACCAAAATCTAACATTTTAATAACTTTTACTTCGTAAACGTTACCCACAGTTGGTTTAAATAATATAGCATCAATTTTCGCCATTACAGCATCAATACCTTTTTTACCAACACCTAAAATTTCAACAATACCTTCTTCGGTAACTGGATCTTCGTTAATAACGATAGTCGTCTCAGTTTCTTTTTGCATTTCCTGAATCACTTTTCCACCAGGTCCAATTAAGGCGCCAATAAATTCGTTAGGAACACGTCTTGTAACCATTGTAGGCGCGTGCTCTTTAACTTCTGCGTTTGGTTTAGCAATCGTATCAGTCAATTTCGTTAAGATATGTAAACGACCAGCACGTGCTTGTTGTAAAGCATTTACAAGAATTTCATAAGAAAGACCTTTTACTTTAATATCCATTTGACAAGCAGTAATACCATCTGCAGTACCAGTTACTTTAAAATCCATATCTCCTAAATGATCTTCATCACCTAAAATATCAGATAAAACCGCGTACTTTCCAGAATCAGCATCAGAAATTAATCCCATAGCAATACCAGAAACAGGCTTTGTCATTTGTACACCAGCATCCATAAGTGCCATAGTTCCAGCACAAACAGTAGCCATTGAAGACGAACCGTTAGATTCTAAAACTTCAGAAACTACACGTACTGTATACGGACTTTCATCTGGCACCATACCTTTTAATGCACGTTGCGCTAAGTAACCATGTCCAACCTCTCTACGAGATGTTCCACGAATTGGTCTAGCTTCTCCTGTACAAAAAGGAGGGAAGTTATAATGTAAATAGAAACGCTCTTCACCTTCTTGCGATGGCATATCTATTTGATTTGCATCTCTAGAAGTTCCTAAAGTAACCGTAGCTAAAGCTTGAGTTTCTCCACGAGTAAAGATTGCAGAACCATGAGTTGATGGTAAGTAATCTACCTCACACCAAATTGGTCTAATCTCGTCAGTTTTACGACCATCTAAACGCAACCCTTCATTTAAGGTTAAATCTCTAATCGCCGCTTTTTCAGCTTTACGGTAATAATCAGAAATCAAACCACCATAATCTTCCGTTTCTTCTTCAGAAAATGTTGCTTTAATATCTTCTTTAATTTGTTCAAAAGCAGCACTTCTTTCATGTTTAGCAGATCCAGCTTTTGCAATAGCATACACTTTATCATAAGCCATGTCATGTACTTTCTTCTCTAAATCTTTCTCTTCTCTTTCTTCTGGATATTCGCGAACGTCTTTCTTTCCAAATGCTTCAGCTAATTTTACTTGAGCAGCACATTGTACTTTAATCGCTTCATGAGCAAACTTAATAGCATCAGCCATTTCTTCCTCAGAAATCTCATCCATTTCACCTTCTACCATCATTACTGAATCAGCAGAAGCACCAATCATCATATCCAAATCAGATTCTGCCATTTGAGCAGGTGATGGGTTGATTACAAATTCGCCATTTACACGACCAACTCTAGCTTCAGAGATCGCACATTCAAAAGGGAAATCTGATAATTGAATCGCAGCAGAAGCCGCTAATCCTGCCATAGCATCTGGCATAACTTCTGGATCGTGAGACATTAATTGAATCATCACCTGAGTTTCAGAATGATAATCCTTTGGGAATAACGGACGTAAAACTCTATCCACTAAACGCATCGTTAATACTTCACCGTCACTTGGTCTTGCTTCTCTTTTAAAGAAACCTCCAGGATAACGACCTGCAGCCGCAAATTTTTCTCTGTAATCTACCGTTAAAGGTAAAAAGTTAAGATCTTTTTGCTCGTAATTGGAAACAACTGTACATAATAACATACATTTTCCAGATTGCACAACAACGCTACCATGCGCTTGTTTTGCTAATTTTCCGGTTTCAATAGAAATTTCTCTACCGTCTCCTAGGTCAATGACCTCTCTAAAAACTTTTGGAATCATAAATTTTTTCTTGTAATTCAAACATAACTATGCTCAAATCGTGTTAAACAATGGTCGTTGTGTTGTTGTGTACTGAAACAAGTTCAGCATAAATGTAGTTGTTGTGTGTTTGACCAATGAAAAACTATAACTAGCTTCTTCAATTTTTATGTCGTTTCGAAGCAAATTTTTAATTTGCTGTGGCAATCTGTCTGTTTTAGAGAGATTACCATGTCGTTTCATTACTCGTAATGACATTGAAACATTTATATTTAAACAAAAAAGAGGCTATATAGCCTCTTTTTAAATTATTTTCTTAAATTTAATTCTTTAACTATAGCACGATATCTTAAAATATCTTTCTTAGTTAAATAATCAAGTAAGCTTCTTCTTTTACCTACTAATTTCACTAAAGAACGCTCTGTATTATAATCTTTACGATTATTTTTTAAGTGTTCAGTTAAGTGATTAATTCTGTGTGTAAATAATGCAATTTGTCCTTCGGCAGAACCAGTATCTTTTGCATCTTTACCATGTTTTTTAAAAAGTTTCTCTTTTTCTCCTTTTGCTAAATACATGCTAATATTGTTGTAAATGATTGTTATGTACACGAAAGCCTTTCTTTCGAGCGGCAAATATAGTAAATTTTAATGATTTGCAACAGAAACTATTGAAAAGAAAATTGAACTAAAAAGCGATGAAAACCTTATGCTCTTAAAGGTTGATTCAAAATTAAATCAATGTATTGATTCACTCTTTTTTTAAGTTCTTTTCGTTGCGTGATAAAATCTAAGAAACCATGTTCTAAAAGAAATTCAGAAGTTTGAAAGCCTTCAGGTAATTCTTTGCCTGTTGTATCTCTTACAATTCTAGGGCCAGCAAAACCTATTAAAGCGCCAGGTTCTGCAATATTAATATCACCTAACATAGCAAATGATGCCGTTGTTCCACCTGTTGTAGGGTCTGTGCATAATGAAATATAAGGAATGCCTGCATCAGCTAATTGCGCTAATTTTACAGATGTTTTTGCTAATTGCATTAATGATAATGCTGCTTCCATCATTCGCGCTCCACCAGATTTTGAAATAACCATTAATGGAATTTTATTTTTTAGTGAGTAATCTGCGGCACGCGCAATTTTTTCGCCAACAACACTTCCCATTGAGCCACCTATAAAAGCAAAATCCATACAAGCAACAACCAAATCTTTGCCTTTAGATTTTCCTACAGCACAACGAACAGCGTCTTTTAATTTAGTTTTATTTTGTGCAGCTTTTAAACGCTCTGGGTATTTTTTAGTATCAACAAACTTTAAAGGATCTTTAGATTCTAAATTGGGATCTAATTCTTTAAAAGTATTATCATCAAAAAGTATTTCGAAATATTCGTGACTTCCTATTCTTACATGGTAACCATCCTCAGGACTTACATAGAAGTTTTTTTCTAATTCATCAGCATCAACTATTTTACCAGTTGGCGATTTGTACCAAAGGCCTCTGGGAGTATCTTTTTTTTCTTCTGTGGTGGTGGTTATACCTTTTGTTTTTCTTTTAAACCAAGACATAGTTATAC
>JBAQZZ010000142.1:0-7786 GCA_049791475.1 Flavobacteriaceae bacterium
TCAATGCTTCAACGTAAATAAATATCTCCTTGATTAGGACAATTTCGATCTAAAAACACTAAAAATGTTATTAATTATTAACCAAAACCCAAAGCTCCACTTCTTCCTCAGCACGCCATTCCTGCTCGCGCATGGTTTTATTAGAAGCTGCTTTTACTTTTCTTGTTAAACAGGTTTCCAATTTAAAACGTCCGCCTTTGGCTAATTCGGTTTCAATGGGATGGTGCTTAGTAACACCGGTTATTTGCCCTAAATTTGAAAACAACATAACGAGTTTCCCCTCGGGCAAGAGTCTTTTTTTAGCTTCAGCAAAAAACTCTGGAAATAGATTGTCGTTATAATAAATAGCTTCGTCGTTTTTATCAAGTTCTTGAGATGCTGGCAACCACGGCGGATTAAAAACAATCAATTCGGTAGGCTTATCCCATTTACCAAAAAGCGGTGCATAATCGAGTTCTACTTTCCGAGACATTTTTGTATCTCCCATAGATTCAGTAAGTCCAAGAATAGCATTGGGATTGGTATCTGTCCCGAAAACCTTTTGGAAACCATGTTTTATCATTTGAAAAGCCAATACGCCACTTCCAATACCAACATCTATAGCCGATTTTTTAGGGCCTTCGTATCGTTTTAACCAATTATCAAACAGTATTAAATGATCAAACCGTGTTGGGAAATAAACACCATAATACGGATGGATTTTATTTCGCAATACCGGCAATAAAATACCATTTTGGTACCATTGCCATGCGCTATTTAGTCCTTGAACTTTAGTAAAAGGCAATAAAAAAGTGCTAGTTTCTGAATATAATTTTGCTAACCAACCAATAGAAGGCGCTTTTTTTACTTTTAATTTATGGTCTACAATTTTTATATAAACAAGACTGGATAACGCTCTAAATGCTGCCCGATAAGCACGCTGCTCTTGGAACGTTTTATTAGGCAAGGTTTTTTTAAGATGATTATGTAACTCATTAAGTAGCAGTAAACCGTTACTATAATATTCTGTTATTTGTATAGGCTTTCCCGCTTCTAAACCTTTAATGGCACGATGCACATTTATCGATTTATTAAATTGTGGTAATGGTTGTTCGGGTAAAAAAGGCTCTGTTTTGTTTACATGTATATCTGTAATCATCGTTTAGTGTTATATTAAAACGGATTGCAGAGTAATGACGTGAGCAAGTCGTAAGATTAAAAATCACTATAAAATAGTTACTTACTAGCAATCAGGCATTAATTTGGTCACTAGAGTTTCATTAATCAAACTAAAAACTTACGGAAGAAATCTTAGAATTTCGCTGAAGTCGTGCTAAAGTATAATTAATATAAATAATGACACAAAGGTACTTTATTAAAACCCGCTATAGAGATAATAACAAAGTAAAACGCGTTTGTTTACAAATAGAAAACCAAAAGGTCTATCAGTATTATTACTATGAAAATTATTCTTTATTTAAACTATATGTCTCCAAAATAATAAAATAGATTAGATGTTTGTAATGAATTATAATCGAAGAGTTGTCACATTGAGGGTTATTGAAATGAAAATATGTTTTTGAGATTCTCGAATGAGGAAGTAAAGAAAAACATGTTTAGTGTTTTGCTCGTTATTGAAGAAACTGTTAAGAATTTGAAAGGAGAGCTGGAGAAAAACTAGTGCTTTAAAGAACACCCCTAAAGTCCCCTCGAGGGGACAATCCAAACCAATAAACTTTAGTACAAATTCTTATTGAAATATGTGTTACTTATAAATACTAAAAAGAATATGCGTAAAGATATGCCGTAACAATTGTCCCCTCAAAGGAACAACCCGACAAAAAACTTTAGCGTAAATTCTTATTAAGAATATATATACCAATAAAACTAAAAAAAATATTTACAAAGATATGCCATTACAATTGTCCCCTTGAGGGGACTTTAGGGGTGTTCGCATTAAAGGTTAAAATAAACCTACCGCCGCTTCTTCTTACTCTTAAACTTAGCCTTATTCTTCCGCTTATTAAAAGGAATAGCATCATCATAAGTGTTTTTAGCCTCGCCTGTTGGTTTATTTTTACGCCACTTTTCTGTTTTTTCAGGAAGTAATACTTTCAATAAATCTTGACGTCCTAATTTATTCAACGTCTTTTTAATCCACGCCTTATTTTCATCTTTATACCAAAAGAAAAAACGATGTTGCTCATCTTTTTCTTTACGTGTAATAGGTGTATTTACTTTTTTAAGCGTGTAAGGATGGTAACCACTGTAATAAATTACCGTTGCCACCGTCATAGGTGTTGGTGTAAATCCTTGAACTTGCTCTAACTGAAAACCCATATCTTTAGTTTCGGCTGCAAGATTCGCCATATCTTCCACTTCACAAGCCGGATGGTTCGAAATAAAATAAGGTATCAATTGTAATTTCAACCCTTTAGCTATATTAATCTTATCAAAACGCTCTTTAAACTTATGGAAATAACTAAAAGACGGTTTTCGCATTAATTTTAAAACAGGATCGCTAGTATGTTCTGGCGCTACTTTAAGTCGTCCAGAAACATGTTTTGTCATCACTTCCTCGGTATAATCGTCTAATTCTTTTGGATCTGCATTTTTATTAAATTCAGGCACCAACATGTCGTGTCGAATACCACTACCAATAAAAGATTTTTTAACTTTAGGATGACTATCAACTGCTTTGTATAAATCGGTTAACGGTTTATGAGACGTATCTAAATTACTGCAAATAACTGGCGAAATACATGAAGGCGCTACACACTTATCGCATATAGATTGCACCTTCCCTTTCATTTTGTACATATTGGCACTCGGCCCACCGATATCAGACAAATAGCCTTTAAAATCTGACATATTTGCTACCGTATCCACTTCTCTCAACACCGATTCCTTACTCCGAGATGCAATAAATTTTCCTTGATGCGCAGAAATTGTACAGAAACTACAACCACCAAAACATCCACGATGTATGTTTATAGAAAACTTTATCATTTCATAAGCCGGAATAGGTCCACGCTTATTGTATTTTGGATGAGGCATTCGTGTATAAGGCAGCTCAAAAGAGGCATCAATTTCAGCTTCCGTCATCGTAGGACAAGGCGGATTAATCATCAACGTTTTATTGCCAACTTTCTGAAAAATACGTCTTGCATATAACTTATTAGATTCTTGTTCAATCACCTTAAAGTTGGACGCATACTTTTTCTTATCCTCTAAACACACCTCATGCGATGCGATTTCAACATCATCCCAATTACTATTTTTAGGAATTTTTGCTCCAGCATCCAACAAAACAGCCGTTTGCTTAATCGTCGTAATACTAGAAAACGGCACCCCTTTTTGCATTAAACGCACCACTTCTCGCAAGGGTTGTTCGCCCATACCATAAACCAACATATCGGCTTTTGAAGTTTCTAAAATAGTTGGCATCAATTTATCACTCCAATAGTCATAATGCGTTACTCGACGCAACGAGGCCTCTATACCACCTATTAAAATTGGTGTATCTGGCCATTTATCTTTTAAAATATTGGAGTAAACCGTAGTGGCATAATCGGGTCTAAAACCAATATCACCATTAGGTGTGTACGCATCTTTATCTCTTCGCTTTTTATTCGCATTATAATTGCTAAGCATCGGGTCCATACAACCACCAGTAACCCCAAAAAACAATTTTGGCTTACCCATTTTTACAAAATCCTGAAGATTATCATTCACATTCGGCTGCGGCACAATGGCAACTCGCAAGCCATAACTCTCTAAAATCCTACCAATAACGGCAGGTCCAAACGATGGATGATCCACATAAGCATCTCCACTAAACAAAATAACGTCTAGCGCATCCCATCCGCGTATTTTCACCTCTTTGTTTGTGGTAGGCAACCAATCTGAAAGTTGTAATTCTTGCATAGCGTTGCAAAAATAGACAAAAATAGGCGCTTACACATTATAACTTAATTAATTTGGGCGTTACCCAAGGGTCGGGCTTTCCGTTACAATCTTCTTGCTCGTGCCTCACAAAAAGGATTTCCTCTGCAATCCCTAACGCGGGCATACTTGCTAGCAATTGGCATTCAAACATAAATCACATCATTTTTTTAAGTAATTTTGCAAACTGATTGACAAAAATGAGCATCATTTCAAAAGACATACAAAAAGCAGTTGCACTTTTAACTGACGATAAACTGGTAGCAATTCCTACCGAAACCGTTTATGGTCTCGCAGGAAATATATTCAGCGAAACAGCAATTAAAAGTATTTTTGAAACTAAAAAGCGTCCGTTTTTTAACCCACTTATTGTTCATATTCATTCAGCAGAAATTTTAGAAACTATTGTAAGTTCCATTCCTGAAAAAGCAAAACTTTTAGCCGATGCCTTTTGGCCAGGCTCCATGACATTAGTTTTAAAAAAGCAACCTACCATTCCAGATTTAATAACCGCAGGAAAAGATACTGTTGCCGTTCGTGTACCAAGCCACCCAGTAACTTTAGAGCTTTTAAAACAGTTACCATTTCCTTTGGCTGCGCCTAGTGCAAATCCTTTCGGAAGTATAAGTCCAACAAAACCAGAACACGTAGCCCGTTATTTTAAAAATAGTATTGAACAGATTTTAGATGGTGGTGCTTGCACTAATGGTATAGAATCTACTATTATAGGTTTTGAGAATGACGAACCAATAATTTACCGTTTAGGCGCTTTGGCTATAGAAGATATTGAAGCGGTTGTTGGTAAAGTGGTAATAAAAAACAAAAAAGAAGAAAACCCTGATGCTCCGGGCATGTTAGAACGTCATTACGCACCTTCAACAAAAACAATTTTAACGGATTCTATTTCTGAAGAAATAAAAAAACATCTTGGAAAGCGTATTGGTATTCTAGTTTTTAAATCCCATTTAAAAGACGATTCTATTAAAACTCAAATCATCTTATCTAATACTGGTGATATGGTTGAAGCTGCATCAAAATTATATGATGCCATGCACGAATTAGACCATCAAAATCTAGACGTTATAATTGCTGAAAAATTCCCAGATTCTGGCTTAGGAAAATCAATCAACGACAGGTTGCAACGCGCCACGTTTGGCAGCTAATTTTTTCAACACACAGTTATCTGATTTTCAACTAAAAAAAACCTTAAACTGGGTTTGGTAATCCGATACTTTATCGTAAATTTGCAAACTCTTTTTGAAAGAGGAATGTTTAATAATTAAAAAATCAAAGTGTGGACACAATAAGCTACAAAACGATTTCAGCAAACAAAGCTACTGTAAATAAGGAGTGGGTTTTGGTTGATGCTGAAGGTCAAGCGCTTGGTCGTTTAGCTTCTAAAGTTGCAAAACTTATAAGAGGTAAACACAAGCCAAATTTCACACCTCATGTAGATTGCGGCGATAACGTTATTGTTATCAATGCTGAAAAAATCACGTTATCTGGTAACAAATGGACTGACAAGTCATACATTCGTCACACAGGATATCCAGGAGGTCAAAAAAGTTTAACAGCTACAGAATTGTTTGGAAAAGATCCTGCAAGAGTAGTAGAAAAATCAGTTAAAGGAATGCTACCTAAAAACAAATTAGGCGCAGCTTTATTCCGTAACCTAACAGTTGTTGTTGGTGAAAAGCATGCTCATGCAGCTCAGAAACCAAAAACAATAAATCTAGAAGAATTTAAATAACATGGAAGTAATTCACAAAATTGGCCGTAGAAAAACGGCTGTTGCGCGCGCTTATGTTGCCCCAGGAAAAGGTAACATTACAATCAATAAAAAAGACTTAGCTAGTTATTTTACTACCGCTACTTTACAGTACAAAGTAAAACAACCTTTAGTTTTGACTAACAATGACGCCAACTTTGATATTACAGTAAATGTATTCGGAGGTGGTATTACTGGACAAGCAGAAGCTGTTCGTTTAGCGCTTTCTCGCGTAATGTGTGAGATTGATGCTGAAAACAGATTAATCTTAAAACCAGAAGGTTTATTAACAAGAGATCCAAGAATGGTTGAACGTAAGAAATTCGGTCAGAAGAAAGCGCGTAAGAAGTTTCAATTCTCTAAACGCTAGTACTGTCCCGATAGCTATCGGGATTGTTTCAGTATCTGTTTATCAGTTACTCCAAACATATTCAATCATAAAATTAAAAGCAGCTGAAAAAATTTCAGCTTAAAACAGTTTAGCATCTAAATGAAGCCAAGAGCAAATAGCTAAAAGCTAGGAGCCAAATGGAACATTGCTAATTCAACAGAACGTAAACTATTACAAAAATGGCAGTAGAAGTAAAAGAATTACTTGAAGCAGGTGTACACTTTGGACACCTTACACGTAAGTGGGATCCAAACATGGCACCTTACGTATATATGGAGCGCAACGGCATCCATATTATTAACCTTTATAAAACAGCGGCAAAAATTGATGAAGCAGGTGCAGCATTAGCTAAAATTGCAAATTCTGGTCGTAAGATTTTATTCGTTGCAACAAAAAAACAAGCAAAAGATATCGTAGCTGAAAAAGCTGGTGCAATTAACATGCCTTACATCACCGAAAGATGGCCAGGTGGTATGTTAACCAACTTTGTTACCATTAGAAAAGCCGTAAAAAAAATGGCTTCTATTGATAGAATGAAGAAAGATGGTACGTTTTTAACATTATCTAAAAAAGAACGTTTACAAGTTGATCGTTTAAGAGCTAAGTTAGAGAAAAACTTAGGTTCCATAGTTGATATGACACGTTTACCAGGTGCTTTGTTTGTTGTAGATATTAAGCGTGAGCACATCGCGATTAAAGAAGCTCAAAAATTAAACATTCCAATTTTTGCTATGGTTGATACCAACTCTGACCCACGTCAAGTTGATTATGTAATACCAGCAAATGATGACGCTTCTAAATCGATTGATAAAATTTTAACGCATGTAACATCTGCAATCTCTGAAGGTTTAGCAGAACGTAAAGCTGAAAAAGAAGCTTCAGGATCTGATGAAGATGCTCCTAAAGCAAAGAAAAAAGTTGAAAAAGTAACTAAAGAGGCTGTTGCCGAAAAAGATGCTCCTAAAACTAAAAAAGCTCCAGCTAAAAAGGCTGTTGCTGAAGAAGAAGAATAAATAACATTATTAAAACATTATAAAGTCGTTTAGTTCTTTTCTTTGTAGAAAATAAATTGAACGACTTTTTTTAAATTATAAAACTATGAGTACTACAGTAAAAATAACAGCCGCTGAAGTAAATAAATTGAGACAAGCTACTGGTGCGGGTATGATGGACTGCAAGAAAGCTTTAGTTGAAGCCGAAGGTGATTTTGATAAAGCTATCGAAGTTTTACGTAAAAAAGGACAAAAAGTAGCAGAAAAAAGAGCCGACAGAGATTCATCTGAAGGTGCTGCGATTTCAAAAATAAATGCTGAACAAACTGAAGGTGTTGCCATTGTATTAGGTTGTGAAACTGATTTTGTTGGTAAAAACGAAAACTTTGTAGCCTTAGCAAATGAATTAGCTGAAATAGCATTAAACCACGATTCTAAAGAAGCCTTTTTAGCTGCTGATTTTGGAGGCATGTCTGTTGCGGATAAATTAATTGAACAAACTGGCGTTATAGGTGAAAAACTAGATATTACGGCTTTTGAAAAATTACAAGCACCGTATGTTGGTACTTATGTTCATATTAACAAAATTGCTGCTTTAGTAGGTTTGTCTTCAAAAGTTGACAATGCTGAAACTTTAGTTAAAGATATCGCTATGCAAGTAGCATCTATGGGAGCAACAACATTATCTTATAAAGATTTTGATCCTGCTTT
>JBAQZZ010000143.1:0-2380 GCA_049791475.1 Flavobacteriaceae bacterium
AATACCACCACTATGGAAGATGTTGAGGCAAGTGCCGCCTTTTGGCACATGTGCGATTTAATTTGGCTTTTACTTTTCCCAATCATTTATTTACTTTTTTAATATGCATAAAACAAGCACCATAACATATATTATTTTAATAGTACTTACCATCACTTCGGCAGTATTATCAAAATTTAGCACATCATATATTGCAATACTGATTTTATTGCTCGCAGTATTAAAATTTATTGGGATTTCTTTTCAGTTTATGGAACTAAAAAAAGCAAACCCCTTTTGGAAAGGTATGGTTCTTGGGTTTTTGCTACTATTTACCGCTATAGTACTTGCAGTAAAATAACTGAATAAAAATTATTTAATGGTTTTTTTTACTTTGTGCATCCTCGGTGTTTGCTTTGTGTAACTCTGTGAAATAACCATAACACAAAGACACACAAAGTATTACACGTCCCGATGGCTATCGGGATCATAAAGATCATTAAGTTCCTAAAAACGTTTACCCCACAAGTGAAATAAGAATCGGAAAAAAATTCTTCAGAAGCAAGCTTCAGCTATCAAACCCATTAGTAAGGCTTATTTCCAAAATTCATCAACTAAGTTGTCCTCAAACGCTGTGTCATCATGTATTTTCTCCATATAATTTAATTCTTCATCCGTAGCTGATTTTTGTATTTCAGGAAAAAGGGTACGTTCCTCAAAACGAATATGTTTATCTAATTCTTCCTCAATTTTACTTAATACCAAAGTATCAACTTCGTCTTTTTTAAACAATCGAATCAATCGTCTGTGATCTGCCAATGCCTTTTTAACAAGTTCATTATTAGTTCCCAAAATAGTAAAAACATGCTTTTCCTCCATTTCGAAATGAGGGATTAAATGGTTCTCAAAAAACCAATCTGCATAATTTTTTATTCGATGTGCTTCAATGCTTTTACTGATTCCCGCTCTAATTTTCCAAGACAATAACAACCCGTGGTGGTGATCTCTGCTCAATGGCTGCAATGCCTTATGTCGTTTTATTGGTTTATTTTTCATGTGTTTATATATTATTTGTTTTTTATTGGTCATCCCGATAGCTATCGGGACTGTTCGCTATTAATCATTTCGTTGGGTTGATAATGCTTTTAACATGCTCGTTTCATGATTTTTATATTTTAAAATATTTATAATAATAAGAACAATTCCTAATGGTAACAATACGCTGAACAGAAATAACAAGAAGTAATAGTTTGGTATAAATCCGCTTTCAAAATAAAACATGCTACCTTGGACCATCAATAGAATTTCTGTCAATACAAATCCTAAAACAAATGCGTAAATACCACCATGAAGCCATTTATCGTTTAAAACCAACTTACTTTGTAAAATAAATGAAAACAAGAATCCGGAAATAACCCCCAGCATGGTTAAATGAATAAAACCAATTACAAAATTTCTGTGCTGGTATGCTGCCAGAGAAACTTCGGGCACTAATGATGCCAATTGCAATACCGTTTTTAAAACAAAGCTAAATATAGCAAAACTGTACATATAAACAGTGAGTTTTGAGTGTTCATTTAGAAACGAAATCCGGTAGGGTTTAATAAGTACTAAAAACATGATTAAGGCAACAAACTGAATTAATACCCCTGCCCCATTAATCCAATACAATACTATATGGGGCGCAAACCAATTTATAGGTAATGCTAAAGTTAGTATGGTTGAAACAATTAAAAGCTTAAAAAATAACCGGAATTGTTTACAATCCTTAAGTTTAATATGATGAAAAAACAAGGCGATTACGGCAATTAAAAACCACCCGTTAAATTGAAAATGCAAAAAAAACTGTATCGCTATTTGATAAAATGCAGACGCTTGCCCAAGCATTGAAACCGCCGGTCCCAAACACCAAACGCCGATAGTAGAAATTACCATAAACACAAGGGAGGTTTTCAAAAGATAACGAGCCGGTAAATTCATGATTTTATGGTGTTTCCAAATAAGATATGCAAAATAGTAACTAAAAAAAATATGTAAGGTTGAAAATGTGATGGAAACTGCTGCATATCCTTGAAAAGGAAAACTAAGCATCATACCCACCACCGCTACTTCAGTTATCCAAAACAGCTTATTAAAAACAGGTTTTTTTTCCTCAACAAAATAATGGACTATAAGTGTAAACAACATCAAATATACCCAGCCCAACATAGCTACATGCGAATGTGCATGGGTAAGAAATCGATAATTAAAACCAATTGGGTTAATAGATGCATATCGTAATGCCAAGCCCATTAAGGCAGCTATTAAAAAATTAATTAAACATATTACAACTAACTTTCTTTGCACTTTTTAATTTATCTAGGTGTTAATTTAAATTAAAAATTCCAGAATAGCCTTTAGA
>JBAQZZ010000144.1:0-2645 GCA_049791475.1 Flavobacteriaceae bacterium
GCCTAATCCTTCTGCAATTACAATCCACCATTTGTGGTTCACTTCAATACGACACATACCATCTGCCCAGCAATCGTTTTTAGCATTTGTTATAATGCCGTTAAATTTTACGGTTGTGGAATCTGTACTGTATGTAAATTCAGTAGTATCTTTTTTATGAACCAAACTTGAATCCTTACAACTTACAAGCGTCATTGTCACCAGCAAAAAAATATTTAGGATCTGTATTATTTTGAATGTCATTTTTATGTATAAAAGATGTAATTTGTTTTTCCTTTCTTTGAGGTGTTGAAAAGCTATTTACTGTAGCTAAATACTTTTAAACCATTCTTCATATTTTTTGCCTAATAACGGTAGTGGTTTCTCTTTTAGATTAATGGCATTTATAAGGCCCATAATCCAGAGATAAACGATAAAAAAGAATCCTATAAAACTGATAATCCAGCCTAAAACAGGAATGATATTAATTAGTGACAAAGCTAAAGCCGTTAGCGCCAAGCCCAACGATTGCCTAATGTGATAACTCGCAAAGGCATTCTTTTTTTCATTGTTCATTACGAACGCTATGATTAAACCGATGATGGTCAGGTAGGCAATGATTGCAGTTGTTTTACCTTCTTCTTTTAAAGATGTGGTACTTGTTTCGTTAGTTTCTAATTTTGCACTTTCCATGATTATTGAAATTGTTATATGTTGATTTATTATTTAATTACTTTTTTAATACTCTAAATTCCCCATCAGTAATTTGTTTTTCCGTTTTATCATTTTCGGTACCTGTAAAACTGAATTTACCTGTTAAATAATCGCCTTCTTCAGTTAAGGTAATAGTGCCTTCTCCTCTTTTTTTTGAAACGATCCAATGAACCTTAGCTTTAGTATATATCATAGTGCCTTTATCCTTACCAAGCGTGTAGGTTGCTGGGCCTTTGCTATACTCGATAGCTATTCTAATTTTTTGTGATTTATCTTTGCTGTTAGCGGTAACTGTAATCATTTCTCCAGCTGGAGAATAAATTGGGTCTTTTACATAAAAAGTTTCGCCATCTATCGTTGCTTTTAAATAGGTGTCATTTTGAACCTGGTCTATAATTATTACCTTCTGCTATTTTATTTTTTTTAGCATCAGAACAACTGAATGTTATTACTGCTAACAATACTATGGTGATTAGCTTTTTCATTTTTAAAGTAATTTTTCTGTTTGTAGTATTTTAATGGTCGCCCTCAACTGGTTCTCAGCTGTAATTGGTCAATGTATAATCACCTGCCTTTTTTGGAAGCCATTTTTCAACTGTTGTTTTTTTATTGGCCTTGCAATTCGTATGCTTTCTTTGCAGCTAGTATTTTTTCATCATCCATTTTTCTCTTCAAATACCACTTCACATCTTTAGATTCGGGAGAACCTAGGGTAAATAGTATTTTTTTGGGTATGGTTTGCTCATTATTCTCACCATAGCTTTGAACCTCTACAACATTGCTCTTTATAAAATTCCACCCTTTTTTAAATTGAATATCTGCAATCCGCTCAGTTACAAGATCAGTATCTTTGGATTCTCGTATACATGTATCTTTATAATCAAGGGCTCTGTCTATATACATCCAATAGTACTTACTACCTATAATCTTGTCCTAGTTTTCTCTGATTAGCACTTTTTCATCAGAAGCGGGATATATGTAAGCTATGTTAACACCATATTTTTTTATGAACATAGGTCCATATAGCTGCGAGTAAATATCGTCGTAAGGCGTTTTAAATTTAGGATTCCCAACCATGTCAAACTCACCTCTATCCTTACATCTTAGCATATTAAATCCGCTTTCAAAATGATTGGGCGTGTGGTTTTTACCAAGCGCTTTAATATCATATTCTGGCAAACTAAAATGAATCTTACCCGTTTCATCAATTCTACCAAGTGTAATTTCATCGCCACCTTTTTGCCATTGAACAAGTTCAAAACCTCCTTTGGTATAATCTAACTCCCCTTTAAGCTGGTTTTCAACTGTAGGCAATGAAGTTTTAGTTGGCAATTGTTGCGTCTTGCACGACTGAAATACTATGAATACGAATAGAATAAATATGTGAGTTTTTGTTTTCATTTTAAAGAATTTTAGATTAACCACCTATAATTTTATGTTCACTTAAATCTACTGAGAACTTTAATTCAGTCATTTCTTTAATCGTCATTTTTGATGCGCTTGCTGAAGCATCAGTTCCATGACCTTCAAAGCTCATTTCCAGCAGTAATCCATTTTCAAGTTCTTCTAGTATGCTGGCGTCAATTCCTTTTCCTTTCAACCTCTTTTTTGAGTATTGCTCAAAGTCTTTATAGAAAGCAAAACCTGCATCTTGGGTCATGTACAACGTGCCTATACCAGCATCCATGGTAATTTTATAACCTTGACACGTAGCGCCTAATATGTCCTTAGTGCCAATTCTTTCTATAGTAATAGACTGATCATTATCTTTTAGTTCAGGCATATCTCTAACATAGAGTAACTTGCCACCTTTCCCCTTTCTTAAGTTCAAGCTCTTACGTCTTCCAAAATCCTTAATTGTAATCGTATTTTTAGATAAGTCATTCCCATTGAGTTCCATGACAACTCCGAAATAACTGGCCTTCGGTTTTACCATATAATGACAATCCATT
>JBAQZZ010000145.1:0-1500 GCA_049791475.1 Flavobacteriaceae bacterium
CCAGATCGTTTTCTGAAGTTTTTATAGACCCTTTGGCAGCATTTGCATAATTAAAACCGCTAACAGTTTCTGCTGATGCATTGCCGTATTTTATGTCATGTTTATCTAATAAACTTTTTAAAGATTCGATTTTATCTTTATGTCCTTGTAAAACGTAGCTTTTGTATTTTAAACTTGAATTATCAAAGAATTTTTTAAACTCACTATTTAATTTTTCAGCATTTTTTGACGCCATTTCAATTGTAGATAAACCCGTAGTTGTGTGATGAGCAATTCTATCTAAAAGGGTTAATACGTCGCCTTTATCATTTAAAACACCTAATCCGCCTCTCCCATGGCCGGCTTGTTCGTAGGTCATGCCAATTGCGCCCATATATGTTGGATAAGTGTCGCCGTAACTAGGATAAAGTAAATCGAACCTTTCCTTTGTAAAGTAAAGCCACCCTTCCTTATCAAAATATGACGCATGGTTTTTACCTATTTGCGTTTGAAAATTGCGTTGCCAATCTGAAATTATTTCATGAAAAGGTTCAGCTGCAGGGGCAAAATAATAAGGGTCATTAATGTCTTGTTCATGAAAATCTATATGAATATGAGGCAGCCAAGTATTATATATTTTTAATCTTGAAATGGTTTCAATTTGTGTTGCCCAAGCCCAATCTCGGTTTAAATCAAATAGATAATGATTGGGTCTTCCACCTGGCCAAGGCTCATTATGCTCACTTGCTTGTTGGTCGATATTATAAGGATTGCTTGCCGTTTCATTATACCAATTGGCATAACGATCTCGTCCGTCAGGATTTATACAAGGGTCAATTATAACTAAAGTGTTTTTTAACCAGTCTTGTTTTTCGGTTATCAACTTATAAATCGTATTCATGGATACTTCTGTACTCGAAGCTTCATTACCATGTACATTATAACTTAGCCATACAATAGCAATGTTGTTGTTAGTTGGTGTACCATCAAGAACACCTGTGTTTCTTAAGTTGTTTTTACGAATAGCTTCAATATTTTTTATATTTTCCTCAGAACCTACGTAGGCTAAATATAGCGGACGCCTTTCATTAGTTTCACCGTATTTTTCAAGTTGAATTTGATTTGGTAGCTGCTCAGATATATATTTAAAATAATCTACTACTTGATGGTGTCTTGAGAACTGTGTTCCTAAATCGTATCCTAAAAATTCTGAAGGCGATTTAATATTTTGAGAATTTGTATTAACAGAAAAGAAAAAAATGGATGTGAAGTATAAGTAAGGTAATAATGATTTCATATGGTGGTTTTAAGTAAAAAGCTAAGTTACTTAATTTATGAAAATATGGTATATAAAAGATCTCGATAGTTTATAAAGGGATATTAATATATTTATCATATTAATTAAAAAGTACTCTTGAATAAAAACCTAATCATCTTTAGCAATTAATGTTTCAGCTTGTGTTAAAAGTTATATTTAGCAGGTGAGAAATATTTTATTTTTCCTTTAATGTATTAAAAATT
>JBAQZZ010000146.1:0-8746 GCA_049791475.1 Flavobacteriaceae bacterium
CCATGAAGCGTTTCATTTAAAAAAAACCTCAAAAAACAAAAAAGCTATAGAAGCATTTATGTCGCGTTTACGTTGGCAGGGACATTTCATTCAAAAGTTTGAAATGGAACATACTATGGAAGAAGCAAGCATCAATAAAGGGTTTCATAAGTTGAAAAAAAGTGTTTCAGAGGCCTATCAAACAGCTTGGAAAACCGGGCAAACAGGTATTCCTTTAGTAGATGCATGTATGCGTTGTTTAAATGAAACGGGGTATCTTAATTTTAGAATGCGTGCCTTAGTCGTTTCGTTTTTTACACATAATTTATGGCAACCATGGCAAGAAGCAACCACCCATTTATCTCAAATGTTTTTAGATTTCGAACCTGGTATCCACTTTCCGCAATTACAAATGCAAGCTGGTGAAACTGGAATAAACATGTTACGTATTTATAACCCCATAAAAAATAGTTTAGATCATGACCCTAATGCAAAATTTATTAAAAAATGGGTGCCAGAACTTAAAGATTTAGATATACCATTTGCACATCAACCCTATTTAATGACAGAAATGGAGCAGCAATTTTACAACTTTAAACTAGGTGAAAACTACCCATACCCTATTGTAGATATAGATACTACGCGCAAAAAAGCATCAGACACGCTTTGGAATATGAGAAATAACACACTTGTTAAAGCTGAAAGTGCACGAATATTAAGAAAGCATACTACAGCCAATAGAAATACTCAGAATAAATCATAACTAACACGTATACAGAAGATTAAAATTATAAACCTTTTGAAATGTTAAGTTTTGTTTAATATTTACATAAATAAGTTAAACATTTTGTATATTTGATATAAATAATACAAAAAGTGATTTTAAATTCAACTTACAAAAACAAAGAAGAAAAGCAAATTTTAGAAGATTTGGTTGGTCGTTCTTTTAGCTTTTTTGAATCATTTAAAATGAAAGGTATCGGATCTAAAAGAATGATTGTTAATGATGTAAGCCCGAATTTAAAACAATATCTCAACACGGTTTCAGATGTAAATTATGCTAATGTTGAGTTACGTTCTGGAGGCATTTTAATATACATCAACAAAGGCTTACAAAACTTTACTTGGGCTATTCCTTATTACCAATTAGTTATTTATAAAACTAACGGCGCTAGTATTCACGCGCAGGGAAAATTTATTCATTTTAAAAATAGTAAAACGTTCAAAGAAAATAAAGCCTTTTTTAATAAAATGCTTGATGAAAAAGTTAAATATGATATGCAATATAATTTTCAAGGCATATGAATTTAACCATTGTAGATATAGATAGAATTATAGAAATGGCTTGGGAAGACCGAACAACTTTTGAGGCCATAGACTTTCAGTTCGGATTAAAAGAACAAGAAGTCATTGAACTTATGCGCAAGGAAATGAAACCTGGCAGTTTTAAAATGTGGCGTAAACGCGTTCAGGGAAGAAAAACAAAACATGAAAAGCTAAGAACCTTTGAAAAAGGACGGTTTAAATGTACAAGACAAAAACAGATTACACATAACTCAATTTCAAAACGATAACGTGCTTTGATTAAAGAGATGAGTACTTTAAGACAGCACATTAAAAAGACAAACATGAATACAGAAATTTTAAAAAAGAAAAGAAACGGTTACAAACTAAACGGGTTTACACTTGAAGATATTGGTGACGACCATTTATTTACGGGTTTAGAAACGCCAATGAAAGCAGATGCTTTTAAACTAACCGACACAGAAAAAAAAGAGCGTATCGCCATTCTATTTGAAGAAATAATGGATGTTATGGGACTAGATTTAACTGATGATTCATTACAAGGTACTCCAAAACGTGTTGCTAAAATGTATATTGATGAAATATTTTCAGGACTAAATCCTGCCAATAAACCTAAAATAGCGTTGTTTGACAATAAATACCAATACAATCAAATGTTGGTAGAAAAAAACATTACCTTTTACTCAAATTGCGAACATCATTTTGTACCAATTATTGGGAAAGCACACGTCGCATATATTTCATCTGGAAAAGTTATTGGTTTATCAAAACTTAATAGAATTGTTCAGTATTATGCCAAACGACCACAAGTTCAGGAGCGTTTAACAAATCAAATTGCAGAAGATTTAAAAACTATTTTAGATACTGACGATGTTGCGGTAATTATTGATGCAAAACACTTGTGTGTTTCATCAAGAGGCATAAAAGATGATACATCGGCGACGGTTACCACTTATTATGGCGGGCAATTTAATACGCCAGATAAAATAAGAGAATTACAAAACTATTTAAATAACTAGTATTATGGATTTAATAGAAAAAGCATTAGAATTTGAAAAAACCAAAATGAGATCATTGTCTACCAGCGATCGTGTTAAACTTTCTAGAGAAGCAAAAGCATTAATTTTAGGTCTTAATAAAATATACAAAGAAAAGAAAGATGAATCTATTATGGATTTAATGAAACGATTGACTAAGATTAAGCAGAAAATTGAAAAACGCTTAAAAGGAAAACCACTAACGGCTTAATACTTCCAAAGTAGGACTAAATATTAATTTTTACTTAATAAATCGACATAAAAATCGTATATATCGTAGATTTTATTATATTGTGAAATTGTGAAATTATAGTACTTTTTCGCACGATTATTAAAATTAGATTAAAGATTAAAAATTATGGAGATTATTGACAAAGCTCTGGCTTTCGAACAACGCAAACACACTTTTAAAACAACAAGTGAACGTATTGAATCGTCAAGAGAAGTAAAAGATTTAATATTAAGTTTAAACGATGTATATAAAAAAGAAAAGGATCCTAAAATAATGGATCTAATGAAGCGATTAACAGTTATTAAACAAAAAATTGAAAAACGGCTAAAGGGCAGGCCATAACACAAAAATGCCCTGAAAACCATATGAAAACAATTATTGTTATAGGTGGTAGTAAGGGCATTGGAAAAGCCACCATTCACAAACTGCTCAACCATTCCAAAGTTATAAATATTAGCAGATCTGTTCCTGAGTACGAACATGCAAATTTAACACACTTTTCTTGCGACGTTACAACTGACGAATTACCAGAAATTGAAAGTGCCGATGCATTGGTTTATTGCCCTGGCAGTATTAATTTGAAACCAATTTCTAGATTAAGTATTGATGATTTTAAAAACGATTTTGAAATCAATGTGCTTGGTGCTGTAAAAGCGATTCAAAAGTATTTATCTATTCTAAAAAATGGTAATAAACCTGCTATTGTACTTTTCAGTACAGTTGCTGCAAAACTTGGTATGCCTTTTCATGCGAGTATTGCAACATCAAAAGCTGGAATTGAAGGTTTAGTAAAATCTTTGGGTGCAGAATTAGCGCCAACCATTCGTATTAATGCCATTGCGCCTACTGTTACAAACACAGATTTGGCCTCTAAACTTTTACGAAACGATAAAATGATTGAAAACATTACTGATCGTCATCCGTTAAAAAAGTTTTTAAATCCAGAAGAAGTTGCAGATATGGTAGAGTTTCTACTTTCTGAAAAAGCAGCATCACTTTCAGGACAAGTATTTGAGATGGATTGTGGCATTGTAAGTTTCAAAATATGAATCCACTAAAAGCATTTGCCGCAACTTTATTCACAAAAGAAAAACGTGTAAAAATGGACATTAATTCTATATACGATATTAAAATTAATGCGTTGAACGGCGCTTCTATAAAACTATCTGATTTTAAAGGAAAGCATCTACTTTTTGTAAATGTCGCTTCAAAATGTGGTTTTACACCACAATATAAAGGCTTACAAGAATTACACGAAACCTACAAAGACAAACTTCAAGTTATAGGTGTTCCGTGCAATCAATTTGGCAGTCAAGAACCGGGTGATGCCAATGCCATAGAATCATTCTGTGAAGTTAATTACGGCGTTACTTTTTTAATCACTGAAAAAATTGATGTAAAAGGAAAAAACCAACATCCTTTGTACACGTGGTTAACCCAGAAAGTTAATAATGGAAAAACAGATTCATCAGTAAAATGGAACTTTCAGAAGTATTTAGTTGATAAAAATGGCAACTTAGTTGATTACTATTTTTCGGCTACAAGTCCTACAAGTTCAAAAATTACAAAACACCTAAAATAAAATCATGTTCGGATTATTTAAAAAGAAAACAAAAGTTGAAAAACTGCAAGAAAAGTTTAGTAAATTAATGGAAGAAAGTCACAAACTATCCACTACAAACCGTTCGGAAAGTGATAAAAAATATGCTGAAGCTGATGAAATTGCTAAGCAAATTGACACTTTAAAAAGTAATAATTCTTGAAGCTTTTCAAGTACATAGTCGTATTTCTAATTATCAACTTTGGCGCGTTAGCCATAGGTAGTTGGTTAATGAATGATGGTCCGCAAACAGCTTGGTATCAAAACTTAAACCAAGCACCTTGGACGCCTCCGGGTTGGGTTTTTGGTGTCGCTTGGACAACCATCATGATATGTTTTTCAATTTACATGGCCTACTTATATAACCTTTTACCAAGCGGTAAATTTATAGCTTTATTTGCTATTCAATTTGTGCTTAATGTGATTTGGAATTATGTGTTCTTCAATCAACATTTAATTGCAGTTGGTTTAATTTGTATTGTTTTACTAACCGTAGTAGTTGCCATATTTCTTTTTAATTATTACAATGAATTAAAAACGAAAACACTACTTATTCTTCCTTATTTTATTTGGTTGTGCATCGCCACATCACTAAATGCTTATATATTATTCAATAATTAATATGAAACTTTTTTCGCTTTTGCGGAAATAAAACAACTTTCAAATGAAAATTTACCGCTTACATAAAAAACAGAATTTACCAATAACGTTGCAACAAGCTTGGGATTTTCTTTCAGACCCTAAAAATCTAAAAACCATAACGCCAGATTATATGGGCTTTCATATTCTTTCAGGTGCAGATCGTCCTATGTTTGCTGGTCAAATTATTCAATATATTGTAACGCCAGTTTTAGGCATAAAAACCAAATGGGTTACTGAAATTACGCATAGTGTAGACAAACATTATTTTGTTGACGAACAACGTTTTGGCCCTTATGCTTTGTGGCATCATAAGCATTTTATTAAAGAAATTGATGGTGGTGTAGAAATGGAAGATATTATAGATTACAAAGTGCCTTTCGGAATTCTGGGGCAAATGGTTCATCCCTTTTTAGTAAAACCAAAACTTGAAGAAATATTTAATTACAGAACTGTAAAATTAGAAGAGATGTTTGGAAAATATTCGAAATAACATGAATCAACCCATAAACATATTCTGGTTTCGCCGCGATTTACGATTAGATGACAACGTAGGCTTTTATGAGGCATTAAAAAGTGATTGCCCTGTTTTACCTATTTTTATTTTTGATTCTGAAATCCTCGATAAACTTCCAAAAGAAGACGCCAGAGTAACGTTTATATACCATACTTTACAAAACATGCGCACTACTGTTCAAAATGAATATGATAGTAGCATAGCCATGTATCACGGAAAACCTATGGAAGTTTTCAAACAGTTGATTAAAGATTACACCATAAAATCCGTGTTTACAAATCATGATTACGAACCGTATGCTAAAAAGCGAGACGATAAAGTAAACGAATTACTGACGAAAAATAATATTGATTTTAAAACCTTTAAAGATCAAGTTATTTTTGAAAAAAACGAAGTTGTAAAAGGCGACGGCAAGCCATACGTGGTTTACACACCTTTTATGAAAATCTGGAAAGAAAAGTTTAAAACTCATAATCTTGAAATTTTCTATACCAATAGTTATCTCGATAATCTTGTAAAACATTCGCGTTTACCAAATTTAACTTTACCAGATATTGGGTTTTCAGAGTCTGAACAAAAAATTGCAGATTACACGGTAACGCCAACACTTATTCAAGATTACGAGGCTACCAGAAATTTTCCTGCAAAAGATAGCACCTCACGATTAGGACCACATTTGCGTTTTGGAACCGTGAGCGTTAGAAAAATGGTAAAAAAAGCGATTGCTGAAAAAAATGAAATTTTCTGGCAAGAATTGATTTGGCGTGAGTTTTTCATACAAATTCTATGGCATTTTCCGCATACTGCAAAAGACGCTTTTAAATCAAAATACGACCGTATAGAGTGGCGTAATAATGAAGATGAATTTAAATTGTGGTGCGCTGGCAAAACGGGTTATCCGTTAGTAGATGCTGGTATGCGACAATTAAACGAAACAGGCTTTATGCATAATCGGGTGCGTATGCTCGTTGGAAGTTTTTTATGCAAACACTTACTTATCGATTGGCGTTGGGGCGAAGCCTATTTTGCCGAAAAACTGCACGATTACGATATGGCGAGTAATATTGGTAACTGGCAATGGGTTGCAGGCTCTGGTGTGGATGCAGCGCCCTATTTTAGGATTTTTAATCCAACCACGCAAATAGACAAGTTTGATAAAAACTTAGAATACATCAATAAATGGGTTCCCGATTTTCAAGAACTCACCTACCCTAATAAAATGGTTGACCATAAAATGGCAAGAGAACGCTGTTTAAAAACTTACAAAGAAGCTGTTAGCTAATTTTTCTACCAAAATAACAAAAGTCATAAATAGAAACCCAAAGTTTCCATACATTTAGGATGCGTAAACACGTTGTACATTTTGAATTATATAGATTCGGAAATGTCAATTCGAGTGATTTTTTGATAAAAAAATAGTATCGAGAACAGTTTTAAAATTAAAAACTAGATTCTCGATACTAATTTTACTCTAAAAAAGAGAAAAATTCACTCGAATTGACAAAATCTCATCAAAATATACAACGAGTTTAGTTAATACTAAATTAAAGACTTATGACCGATTTACAAATTGCCAAAACTGTAACCCTAAAACCTATTTCAGATATTGCTAAAAAATTCGGTATCAATCCAGATGATATTGAAATGTACGGCAAGTATAAAGCCAAATTACCGCTTAGTTATATTGATAAACAAAAAGCAGATAAAAGCCATCTTATTTTAGTTTCAGCCATATCGCCAACACCAGCAGGCGAAGGAAAAACAACCATGTCTATTGGTTTATCAGAAGGTTTAAATCAACTAAATAAAAAAACAACAGTAGTTTTAAGAGAACCCTCTTTAGGTCCAGTGTTTGGTATTAAAGGCGGCGCAACAGGCGGTGGCTATTCACAAGTTTTACCTATGGAAGATATCAATCTTCATTTTACGGGTGATTTTGCTGCTATTGAAAAAGCACATAATTTACTAGCTGCCCTCATTGATAATAACATCCAGAGTAAAACCACATCGCTTCACATAGACCCAAGAACTATAGGTTGGAAACGTGTTATAGATATGAATGACCGCGCATTAAGACGTGTTATTGTTGGTTTAGGTGGTACAACTTCGGGTGTGCCCAGAGAAAGTGGATTTGATATCACAGCAGCCTCAGAAATTATGGCTATCCTTTGTTTGGCAAAAAATTTAACCGATCTTAAAAAACGATTGGGCAATATTTTTATAGGCTACACTTTTGATAAAGCCCCTATTTATGCCAAAGATTTAAAAGCAGAAGGTGCTATGGCTGTTTTACTAAAAGATGCTATAAAACCCAATTTGGTGCAAACTATAGAAGGCAATCCGGCTATTATTCACGGTGGTCCTTTTGCAAATATTGCCCAAGGTACAAACAGTGTTATTGCCACTTTAATGGGCATGACGCATTCTGAATATACGGTTACAGAAGCTGGTTTTGGGTTCGATTTAGGTGCCGAAAAATTCTTCGATATAAAATGCCAAAGCGCCAATTTAAAACCTAAAGCAGTGGTATTAACAGCCACAATTAGAGCCTTAAAATACCATGGAGGTGCCGATTTAAAAACACTAACCACAGAAAACTTAGAGGCCTTAAAAAATGGCCTTCCAAATTTAGAAAAGCATCTTGAAAATATTGTAAAGTTTAACGTTACTGCCGTTATAGCGATTAATAAATTTACCTCAGATACGGATGCTGAAATTGAATTAATAAAACAATTTGCGGCTACAAAAAATGTACGCGTGGCATTAGCAGACGTTTGGGGCAAAGGCGGTAAAGGCGCGCTTGAATTAGCGCAAGCCGTTATTGATATTGTAGATAGCAACACCTCCGATTTTAAACCCTTATACCAATGGAAAACGGGAGTTGAAGATAAAATTGAAACGATTGCTACCCAAATTTATGGCGCAGAACATGTGGATTACACCTCAAAAGCCAAAGCCGATTTAAACAAAATAACCAATTTAGGATTAAATCATTTACCGGTTTGTATTGCAAAAACTCAAAAATCGTTATCCGATAATCCAAAGTTATTGGGCAGACCAAAAGATTTTATAATCACGATTAGAGAAATTGAAATTGCTGCCGGTGCCGGTTTTTTAATACCCATAACGGGTGATATTATGCGTATGCCAGGGTTACCTGCACATCCAGCTTCAGAGAATATAGATATTGATGAGCATGGTGAAATTACGGGGTTATTTTAGTTTATAAATTTGCACGAGAGCGCTGTTTAGAAACGTATAAAACGGTCTTAAATAATTAGAACAGATGTTATCCAAATAGAAATAAACGTAAAACTAATATTGAAATAGCACTATTGATTATATGCCATTGGAGATTATTAAAATTGAGTAACTTTAACTAAGTTCAAATACTGGCATAAAATGATAATAACCAATAGTAATTTAGATGATATTCC
>JBAQZZ010000147.1:0-1844 GCA_049791475.1 Flavobacteriaceae bacterium
GCTTAATAGCCCGTTCTATACAGAGGCATTAGCGATGAAGCTTCGTTAGAAATCTTAGAACATAAAAAAAAGCCCAGCATGTGCCGGGCTTTTTCTTTAGACAAAAAAGAGGATTACTTCTCTTCAGCGTCTGTTTTAGCAGCAGCTTTCTTAGCAGGTGCTTTTTTCTTAGCAGCTGGCTTTTCAGCAGCGTCATCGGAAACCTTTGCTTTATCAAAGGCTGCACCCAAGATATCACCAAGGCTTGCACCACTGTCAGCAGAACCATAAGTTGCCATAGCTTCTTTTTCTTCAGCCGCTTCACGTGCTTTAATGGAAAGAGAAATTGCACGTGTTTTCTTATCGATATTCATCACACGCGCATCAATCTTTTCACCAATAGCGAAACGATCAGGGCGTTGTTCAGAACGATCACGTGCAAGGTCAGCCTTGCGGATGAATCCTTTAGCATCTCCAACGGAAACCTCAAGACCAGCATCAAGGATTTTTGTGATTTCACAAGTAACCACACTACCTTTTTTGATACCGTCAACGGCTTCAGAGAACGGATCAGCAATAAGTTGTTTAACACCCAAAGAGATACGCTCTTTTTCGGCATCGATCTCAAGAACCTTAACCTTGATGGCTTCACCAACTTTATAGTCCTTGATGGCTTCGTCAGCGCTTTTCTCCCCAGAGAGATCAGTCATGTGAACCATACCGTCAAGATCATCATTCACAGCAACGAACAAACCAAATTCTGTGATATTAAGCTCAGTACCGTCGATTTCCGCACCAGGTGCAAAATCATCAACAACTTTAGCCCAAGGATTCTCGGAACATTGTTTTAGACCAAGAGCAATACGACGTTTAGCTGTATCGATTTCAAGAACAGAAGCTTCGATTTCTTGGCTCGTTGATAAGATCTTACCAGGATGAACGTTCTTTTTCGTCCAGCTCATTTCTGAAACGTGGATCAAACCTTCAACACCAGGTTGAATTTCAACAAACGCACCATAATCAGTGATGTTTGTAACCTTACCGGAAACTTTATCACCAACGGTAAGTTTCTCGATGGCTGATTGCCAAGGATCACTCTCAAGTTGTTTCATACCAAGGGAGATACGACCTGTATCGCGGTTGTAACGAATGACTTGAACGTTAATTGTTTGACCAACTTGGATCATTTCACTTGGGTGACCCAAGCGTGTCCAAGACATATCTGTAATGTGCAGAAGACCATCAACACCACCAAGATCAACGAACGCACCATAGTCAGTGATGTTTTTAACAACACCTTCCATTTGAACGCCTTCAGCAACCTTACCGAGAACTTCATCACGAAGACCCGCACGAGATTCTTCAAGGATTGCACGACGAGAAACAACAATGTTGCCCCGTGAGCGGTCCATTTTCAAAATCATGAAAGGTTGTTCGATATTCATCAAAGAAGTTACATCCTTAATCGGACGTACATCAAGTTGGCTACCGGGCAAGAAGGCAACAGCGCCCTTAAGGTCAACGGTAAAGCCACCCTTAACACGACCAAAGATCGTACCAGGAACTTGCTCTTCAGCTTTGTGGAGTTTTTCGAGGTCAATCCAAGCAGCTTCGCGGCGTGCTTTTTCATGGGAGAGACCGATCATGCCGTCTTTGTCTTCCATGCGCTCGATATAAACGTCAATTTCGTCGTATTTTTTAATCTCAGGCGCTTTATCGCCGTAAGCGAATTCCTTTAAAGGAACGCGGCCTTCAGATTTCAAGCCAACGTCGATAATGGCACTATCGCCAATAACGTTGACAACAACACCCTTAATCACGGTCCCAACAAGGTCCATAGAAGCAAGTGGTGTTTCGTTGAGGAG
>JBAQZZ010000148.1:0-26390 GCA_049791475.1 Flavobacteriaceae bacterium
GCAATACATGTTTAAACCTATGTTAGGAGCAAAACTAGATTTTGGATTTAACCGATTTTCAGATACTGGAAATTCACCTGAATTTAAAGTAAACTATACAAGGTTTAATGCGCAATTGGTTTATAATTTATCCAATATTATTCCTTCTAACCGTATAGGAACATTTATTCACGCAGGTCCTGGTATATCAATGATTAGCCCATTGGGTAATTATGTGGAAAACAATGTGTCGTTTTTAAATGCTATGGGAGGCATTGAGTTTCATTATGGCGTTTCAGATAAACTTTCGGTGTATTTAGACACCTCATATATTTTAGGTTTTGGTAAAGATTTCGATCCTATTTTAGACGGGTTTGGGTCATTTAACGGAAATCTTTTAACGGTAACTATTGGCGCATCTATATCGCTTAGTGGTTGTTATTTTTGCGGAGATTAATGAAAGAAAGAATTATATTAGGTATTGATCCTGGAACAACCATTATGGGTTTTGGACTCATAAAAGTTACTGGTAAAACCATGCAATTCATGCAACTTAATGAATTGGATTTAAAAAAATACAACGACCATTACTTAAAACTAAAACTCATTTTTGAACGCACTATAGAACTCATTGATACTCATAATCCAGATGAAATTGCTATTGAAGCCCCTTTTTTTGGTAAAAACGTACAAAGTATGCTTAAGCTTGGTCGTGCACAGGGCGTGGCTATGGCTGCTGGTTTAAGTAGAGAAATTCCTATTACAGAATATTTGCCAAAGAAAATAAAAATGGCCATTACAGGCAATGGAAATGCCAGTAAAGAACAGGTTGCTAAAATGCTTCAAAGTTTATTGGGACTTAAAACGTTGCCAAAAAATCTCGATGCAACGGATGGTTTAGCAGCTGCGGTTTGTCATTTTTATAACTCAGGAAAAGTAACAGTTGGTAAAAATTATTCGGGTTGGGATGCTTTTGTGAAGCAGAATAGCCCCCCAACCCCCAAAGGGGGAGCAAAAGGAACAACTGTTGTTAATCTTCGTAAAAAGTTGAAATGAAAATTCTGTAATTGATTGATCTATAATAAAAAAGTGAACAGTGATGAAAACGCCCCATTTGGGGGTTGGGGGGCTAGTTCCTCCCTTTTGGGGAGGTTAGGTGGGGCTATCTACATCCATATCCCATTTTGCAAACAAGCTTGTCATTATTGTGACTTTCATTTTTCAACATCTCTGAAAAAGAAAGATGAATTAGTTCAAGCTTTAATAAGGGAAATTGAATTACGAAGAACTGAATTGCAAGGGCAAACTGTTGAAACCATATATTTTGGTGGTGGAACGCCGAGTTTGTTAACTAACAAAGAGCTTGAATTAATTATTAATTCAGTTTACAAACATTATAAAGTTACGGAGAATCCTGAGGTCACACTTGAAGCAAACCCAGATGACTTAACATTTGAACGAATTAACGAATTAACGAATACACGAATAAACCGTCTCTCTATTGGTATTCAATCATTTTTTGAGCGTGATTTAAAACTCATGAATCGAGCTCATAATGTTGAAGAAGCAAGAAAATGTTTAGAGGAGGCAACAAAACACTTTGATAATATTTCTGTAGATTTAATTTATGGCATCCCTGATTTATCAAATAAAGCGTGGATAGAAAATATAGAAATAGCTTTATCATATAATATTCCACATATATCATCTTATGCTTTGACTGTTGAACCAAAAACAGCTCTAGAAACCTTCATTAAAAAAGGTATTATTAAAAATGTAGATGATGATTTAGCACAGGAACAGTTTCATATTTTGATTGATAAACTAGAATCTGCTGGTTTTGAACATTACGAATTATCTAATTTTGGAAAACGGGATTATTTCAGCAAAAATAATTCGGCCTATTGGCAAGGGAAATCGTATTTAGGTATTGGGCCTTCGGCGCATTCTTTTAATGGAAAACAACGCGGTTGGAATGTTAGAAACAATTCAAAATACATAAAATCTATTCAGCAAAATATATTGCCTATAGAATTTGAAACACTTTCTGTAACCGATAAATACAACGAATATGTAATGACTGGTTTACGAACTATTTGGGGCGTATCTTTAACAAAAGTAGAATCTGATTTCGGAAAAAACTATAAAAAATATCTTTTACAACAATCAGAAAAACACATTAATCAACAATTATTGTATATTGATGGTGACAAACTTTTAACCACAAAAAAAGGAAAATTTTTGAGTGATGGTATCGCTTCAAACTTATTTAAAATTAATTTAACTTGATAGCAACAATAGAGTACAATTCAAAAAAACAAAAAATAGATTTATCTAAACCCATAGATATTTCAATACCATTAAAAGCATCAAAAAAAAATGTAAATGCATGGTATATTAACGCCCCAAAAATTGAACCAGAAAAAGATGGCGAGTGGATAGCTAGTGTGGCAGAAGGAGCGAGTATAAATTTCAATAATATTTATTTTAACCCGCATGCACACGGAACACATACCGAATGTGTTGGCCATATTACTGAGAAAGTACATTCTATAAACCAAAACTTAAAGCAGTTTTTCTTTTTGGCAGAAGTTATAACAGTTGCTCCAGAAAATTATTTAAAAGACAAAATTATATCAAAAAAGCAATTGCAATTTGCATTGGGAAATAAAAAGCGCGATGCTGTAATTATAAGAACTATACCCAATACAAAAGAAAAACTATCTAGACAATACTCTAATACAAATTGGACGTATTTGTTAGAAGAAGCTGTTGATCTTCTAGTTAAAAAAGGAGTTAAACATTTGCTTATAGATTTACCAAGTATAGACAGAGAAAAAGATGGTGGTGAATTACGCGGGCATAATGCTTTTTGGAATACCAAAGGCAAATTACGATTGGATGCAACTATTACGGAGTTAATTTATGTGCCAAATCATATTGAAGACGGTACGTATTTTTTAAACCTTCAAATAGCACCATTTGAAAATGATGCGACACCAAGCAAACCTATTTTATATAAAATTGAAGATTAGATGGAAGCATTTTTAGGAATAATAATTGGCGTTTTAGTTACATTAGGTATTGTAACTTATTTGAAATCTATCAAGAAAAAAAGTTTAGTAAATCAACAATCTGTATTGCTTTTAGATAAAATAAAAACGGTTTGTAAGTTTATAACTGTTGAAGGTGATTTTGCAGAAATTTACCATTACGAAGATGTTAAAGAACGTTTTTTAAAGCTTATTTCAAGCAAGAAAAAAGCGCTAGTTGTTATAAATGCGAAAGCTTATGTAGGTTATGATCTATCTAAAATAAAAATGAAATCTGATAATACAAGTAAAAAAATTATTTTAGAATATTTTCCACAACCAGAAACATTGTCTATAGAAACCAATTTAAATTATTACGATAAAAAAGATGGCTACTTCAATAAATTTGAAGCTGCAGATTTAACCGGTTTACACACCGAAGCCAAAGCACATATACAAGCAAAAATACCAGAAAGTGGATTAATTCAAATCGCTCAAAAAGAAGCTTTAGAAACTATTTTACTTATTGAAACTATAGTTGAAACTATTGGTTGGAAACTTGATTATTCAGCTTTAGAAATTGAAACTTCTGAAACTAAGAAACTTCAATAATGAATATAGAACAACTTAGAGCGTATTGTTTAAATAAAAAAGCAACTTCAGATAGTTTTCCTTTTGATGAAAATACACTTGTATTTAAAGTACTCAACAAAATGTTTTTACTGGCATCTCTTGATAAATGGGAAAAAGGTGAAGCTACAATCACCGTTAAATGCGACCCCGATTACACCATAGAGTTAAGGGTAACCTATGAATCTATTTTTTCGGGACCTTATGTAAGTAATAAACATTGGAACACGATAGCCATTTACAAGAATGAACTAAAACCACAATTTATACTAGAATTAATCGACCATTCTTATGATATGGTAGTTAAAGGAATGACCAAAAAAATGAGAAATTCTCTGCAGTAGAATAGTAAATCTGTATATCATAAAAAAACACTTCAATAATCAAAAACTGTTAATCACAATGAGCGTTTTACAAACATTACAAGAAAGAAGCCATACCACTTGCGAATTATGCACATCAACTAAAGATTTAAAACAGTATACTATTCCGCCGTCATTAAATGAAAATGTTGCGAATGATGTTTTAGTTTGTAAAAACTGTTTAGACCAAATAGAAGGTAATGAAGAGATGGACGCTAACCATTGGCGTTGTTTAAACGACAGCATGTGGAGTGAGCATGTTGCAGTTCAAATTATGGCTTGGAGAATGCTTCAAAGACTCAGAAATGAAGGTTGGCCTAAAGATTTATTGGTTATGATGTATCTTGATGATGATGCCTTAGCTTTAGCAAGAGCAACAGGTGAGCATGAAGATGCGGCGAATAAAATTATTCACAGAGATATAAATGGCGTTATTTTAGAAGCTGGAGATAATGTGGTACTTGTAAAAGATTTAAAAGTGAAAGGTTCAAGTATGGTTGCAAAACAAGGAACACCCGTTAGGAACATTCGATTAGACCATGAAAATGCTGAATATATTGAAGGAAAAGTAGGTGCGCAACAAATAGTTATTATAACAAAGTTTGTTAAAAAAACTTAGAATTTTTTCTAAATATAGTTGGACTCATGTTTTTTACAGCTTTAAACTGTCTATTAAAATTGGACATATTGTTAAAGCCAGAAGCTTCAGCAATTTGCATAATTGGAAAATCTTTATTTGTTAGTAATACTTTACATGCGTTTTCAATTCGCAATTCGTTTAAAAATTGAAAGTACGTTTTATTAGTCCGTTTTTTAAAATATTTACAAAAAGCGTTTTTACTCATATTCGCAATATTTGCTATGGTATTTAAGGTTATTTCGTTTTCAAAATTATTCATAGTAAATTCGAAAACATTCCGCATTCTGTAACCTTCATTTGTTGAATATTTTTTATCATGTGTAAAAGAAGATAGGCTAGTGTAATTGCTTTTTGAAGCAATTTTTAAAACTTGAAGTAATATTAAAAACCGATTAAATTTAGTTGAGTTTTCTAATTTTAAGAATAATTCTTTAATCAATTTTGAATGAGAGTTCACTTTAAATCCGCGTTTAGCCCGTTTAAAAAATGGTAGTAGTTCTTTTAATTCTTCTAAATCGAAAAAGTGAGACCCAAATGATGATTTTGTAAAAAATAAGGTGATCATGTGAGATGTTTTGCAGGCTGAAATATCACTTTTAAATACATGTGGAATATGACTACCAATAATTATAACATCATTTTTAGAGAAGCTATTTACGGAGTCTCCAATAATAAGAGTGCCATTTCCTTGAATTATTAAGCTTATTTGAATTTCTTCATGTTGATGAAGTTTGTCATAAAACGAATCTGATTTATCAGTTTGAAAAATTAAACCATCTAAGTTTGGTTTTGGAATTTTAAAAGGAAGAACTTTCATTTTCACCTTATTTTAAAAGCAAAAATACATAAATAATATTCCTATTTATGTATTTATAAAAAATAGAGGATAATATAGTATTATATGTCAGTAATAATTCATCGTAAAATCACGTGTTCTTATCGTATTTTTGAATAACAAAAAAATATAAAATATGAGCATTCAATGGAAAGGTGTTATGCCAGCAGTAACAACTCAATTTACAGCAGACGATGAGCTTGATTTAGAACTATTTAAAGTAAATATTGACGCTCAGTTAGAGGCTGGTGTTCATGGAATTGTTTTAGGAGGTACACTTGGAGAAGCCAGTACTTTAACAAATGAAGAAAGACGCATTCTTACTAGAGAAACTGTAAAAATAGTTAGCGGGAAAGTTCCTGTTTTAATGAATATTGCTGAACAAACGACCAAAGCAGCAATTAATCTAGCAAAAACCGCAGAGGAAGATGGCGCTAAAGGCTTAATGATTTTGCCTCCCATGCGATATAAAGCAGCTGATGAAGAGGTTGTTGAATTCTTCAAATCAATTGCAAATAGTACCTCTTTACCAATTATGATTTATAATAATCCTATTGATTATAAAATAATGGTTACGCTTGATATGTTTGATCAATTAATCGCTTCTTGCCCAAATATCCAAGCAGTAAAAGAGTCAACGAGAGATACCACCAATATTACTAGAATAAAAAACAGATTTGGTGATAGATTAGCAATTATGACTGGTGTTGATACTTTAGCCTTAGAAAGCTTATTGTTGGGAGCAGATGGTTGGGTAGCAGGTTTGGTCGATGCATTTCCTGCTGAAACTGTAGCTATTTATGAGCTTCAAAAAGCGGGAAGAATAGAAGAAGCTATAAAAATTTACCGTTGGTTTATGCCTTTATTAGAATTAGATATACACCCAAAATTAGTTCAGTATATTAAATTTGCATCAGCACATACAGGCATTGGTTCAGAATATGTAAGAGCTCCTCGTTTAGTATTAAAAGGAGAAGAGCGTAAAAGAATTGATAAAATTATAAAAGATGCGCTTTTAGTAAGACCAATTTTACCCGAATACAAAAATTTAAATATTTTAGTGTAAATTCAGTATTTCATATTTTTAATTAAACCATTAAACCATTAAACCATTAAACAATTTAACAAAGGAAGCTATAGAAGAGAGATGATAACAGTGAAAAATTATATAGGTAGTACACAATCAGCAAAAGGGAATAAAACATATCAAACGTTTAATCCGCAATTAAATATAGAAAATACATCTATTTTTACAGAGGCAACCTCTGAAGAAATTAATGAAGCAGTTGCACTTGCATCCGAAGCTTTTAAGACATTTAGAACAGTTTTAGGAACTAAAAAAGCAGCATTTTTAAACACTATTGCTGATGAAATTTTAGCATTAGATGATTTACTCATTCAAACATATTGCACCGAAACGGGACTTCCAGAAGGTCGTGCAAAAGGTGAACGAGGAAGAACTATTGGGCAACTTCGTGCTTTTGCAAATCTAGTTTTAGAGGGGTCGTGGGTAGAAGCAACAATAGATACGGCAGACCCTAATCGTGAACCTATGCCAAAACCTGATTTACGAAAAATGCTTGTGCCATTAGGACCCGTAGTAGTTTTTGGAGCAAGTAATTTTCCTTTAGCATATTCAACTGCTGGTGGCGATACTGCAGCGGCTTTGGCGGCTGGTTGTCCTGTCATAGTAAAATCGCATCCTATGCATGCTGGTACTGGCGAATTGGTAGCCTCAGCGATAATAAAAGCGGCTAAAAAAACAGGTATGCCAAATGGCGTATTTTCTAATTTAAACAGTAGCGGCATAGAAGTAGGCGCACAATTAGTTAAACATGAAGGTGTGAAAGCGGTTGGTTTTACAGGTAGTATAAAAGGAGGTAGAGCATTATACGATTTAGCTGCAGAACGCGAAGAGCCTATTCCAGTTTTTGCAGAAATGGGCAGTGTAAACCCTGTTGTTATTCTTCCTGAAGCTTTAAAAAATAGAGCAGAAGCTATAGCAAAAACGTATGCAAGTTCTATTACATTGGGTACAGGTCAATTCTGTACAAACCCTGGATTACTTTTGGGTGTAAAAAGTGATAGTTTAACTTATTTTATAACTTCTTTATCAGAAGAAATTGTAAAAATTGATCCGTCTTGTATGTTGCATCCAAATATTATTGGCGCTTATCAGCGTAATAAGGAGAAGGCTATATCACAACCCAAATTGCAAGTTGTTGCAAATTACAGTAAAGACACCCAAGAAAACTATGCTAAACAAACCATTACGACGGTTGAAGGTCTAGTTTTTCTAAAAAACCCAACATTACATCAAGAGGTTTTTGGACCTTATTCCATAGTAGTTCAATGTGATAATATAGCCCAATTAGAAACTATAATTTCTAAATTAGAAGGTCAGCTTACAGCCACATTAATAGCAGATAATGAAGAGGCTTCGAAATATGAAACCCTTATTTCAGCATTACAAAATAGAGTAGGTCGACTTATATTTAACGGTGTGCCAACTGGCGTTGAGGTATGTAACGCCATGGTTCATGGTGGTCCATATCCTGCATCAACAGATAGTCGTTTTACAGCTGTAGGTGTAAATTCTATTAAAAGATGGGTGCGTCCTTTTAGCTATCAAGATTGGCCAAATAATTTACTTCCAGATGAACTTAAAAATGAAAACCCGTTAGAGATTTTGAGAACCGTAAATGGAAAACTTACAAGTCAAAAAGTTTAATAATAAAAAGAATATTTATGAAAGTTCTCAATTATTTAGTTGTGCTTGTTTTTTTAGGAGTTCTATCTTTTAAACAAGTATCAAATTCTGATAAATTAAATGATATTATTGCAAAATATGAAGCAGAAAGAACGTATGATTTTGAGAGAAATGAATCCGTGGAAAACACAGTAAAATATTATCGAGCTGAAGCTGATTTTTCCAAAGCACTCAAAGAAGAATTAAAAATGGTTGCTGTTGAAGGCCTATCTGAGACCGAACAAATCTCAAGAGAATTATTGCTGTTTGTATTACAGGACAAAATAGATACTCATACCTATAAAATGTACTTGAATACCATTACAAACGAAAATGCTTTTCATTTAAATTTAAGTAGGATTGCAAATAAGACGTTTGAAAAGAAAGAACAAGTATTAGAATATTTAAAACAACTTGATAAGTTACCACAAAGGATTGATTATAATTTAAACTTGTTAAGAGCAGCGATAAAAGAAGGCATGGCGCAACCAAGAGCAGTTTTTAATAATTATGGGATTACTTATGATAAACACATAGTTTCCGATGTCACTAAAAGTGAATTTTATAAACCATTCCTTAAGTTGCCAGAATCATTTTCAAATGCATTAAAAGATTCCATTGTAAAGGTTGCCAAGTTAAGCATTCAAAATAATACGGTAAATCAATATAAAAAAATCAAACAATTTTTTGAAGAAGACTATTTTCTAAATACAAGAAAAGGTTTGGGTATATCAACCATTCCAAATGGGAAAGAATTTTATCAAAACAGGATCAATTATTATACAACAAGCACAAAATTTACAGCTGATGATATTCATCAAATTGGGCTTAGTGAAGTGGCAAGAATCAAAGCAGACATGCAAACCATTATTGACGAATTAGGATTTAAAGGAAGCTTTGCAGACTTTTTAAAATTTCTTCGTACAGACGAACAATTTTACCCAAAAACAGCAAAAGAGCTGTTAATGTTTGCACGTGATATAGCCAAAAGGATTGATGCCGAATTGCCAAAGTTCTTTAAGACATTGCCACGAAAACCTTATGGAGTTGTTCCTGTACCTGCAGATCTTGCTCCTAATTTTACAGGAGGCAGATATTCAAGGTCTGATAGTGAAACAACCGCTGGATTTTATTGGGTAAACACTTACAATTTGCCAAGCAGAACCTTATATACAATTCCAGCTTTAACAGCACATGAAGCAGTTCCAGGGCATCATTTGCAAATCTCACTGAATAACGAGTTGCCAAAAACAATTCCTGCTTTTCGAAGAGGATTATATTTATCAGCTTATGGCGAAGGTTGGGGATTGTATTCAGAATATTTAGCAGAAGAAATGGGTATTTACACAACACCTTATGAAAAATTTGGGCAGTTAACGTATGAAATGTGGCGAGCCTGTAGATTGGTTGTTGATACCGGAGTGCATGCAAAAGGCTGGACAAGACAGCAAATGCTTGATTATATGGCTGAAAATACAGCCTTGTCCATTCATGAAGTAACAACGGAAACAGATCGCTATATTTCTTGGCCAGGACAAGCATTATCATACAAAATTGGAGAAATCAAAATAAGAGAACTCCGTAAAAAGGCTGAAGAAACTTTAGGAGAAAAATTTGATATTCGCGAATTTCATGAGGTAATTCTCGAAGAAGGCACTGTGACACTCGCCATTATGGAAAAACGTATGGATGCTTATATTGAGAAGAAATTAAATGAATAATAACACCTCCCTAACCCTCCTCAAGGAGGGAATGGTTACAAATTCCTCCCTTGAGGGAGGATTAAGGAGGGTGTAAATAGAAAAGGGTGTAAATAGAAAAGGGTGTAAAAAAGGATGTAAAAAAAGCAGCGTATAAATAATGCCAAATAAAATAATTCCATACAGACCAGAATTAAGAGAACATTCTAGATATCTACGAAAAAATTCGACATTGTCTGAAGTCTTGTTATGGCAAAAAATCAAAAATAAAGTGTATGGCGTTCAATTTCACAGACAAGTGCCGATGTTAGATTATATTGTGGATTTCTATTGTCATGAAATTGGGTTGGCAATTGAAATTGATGGCAATAGTCATGACTATAAATACTTTTATGATGCCAGAAGACAAGGACGATTGGAAAAGGAAGGCGTGAAATTTATAAGATTTTCAGATATTGATGTAAAACAGAATATGTTTAGTGTTTTGTTATCCTTAGAAACTAAAATTGATGAGTTGTTAATGAATGACACCTCCCTAACCCTCCTCAAAGAGGGAATGGCCTAAGATGGATGGATCGATTCCTCCCTTGAGGGAGGATTAAGGAGGGTGAAAAAAAGGATGTAAAAAAACAGAACATAATATGCCAAATAAAATAATTCCATGCAGACCAGAATTAAAGAACTGTTGAATGAATAATAACACCTCCCTTAGTCCTTTCTCAAAGAGGGAATGGCCTAAGATGGATGGATCGATTCCTCCCTTGAGGGAGGATTAAGGAGGGTGTGTAATCAATATAAATAATAAATGAGTAGAACAAAATTTGCTTGCATAGATGCACACACTTGCGGAAATCCAGTCAGGGTTGTTACTACTGGAGTTCCTAAATTAATAGGAGCAAACATGAGTGAAAAACGCCAACATTTTTTAAAAGAATATGATTGGATTCGAAAAGGTTTAATGTTTGAACCTCGCGGACATGATATGATGAGTGGTAGTATTTTATATCCGCCACACAATCATGAAAATGATTTTGCTATTCTGTTTATTGAAACTTCAGGTTGTTTGCCAATGTGCGGACACGGAACTATTGGCACCATAACTATTGCTCTTGAAGAAGGCTTAATAGTGCCTAAAATTCCTGGGAGAATAAAAATGGAAGCTCCAGCAGGTTTAGTAAATATTGAATATAAACAAACCGAGAATAAAGTAGATTGGGTACGTTTAACCAATGTAAAAAGTTATTTAGCTGCTGAAGGATTAACAGTAGATTGTCCAAAATTAGGAGAATTAACGTTCGATGTGTCCTATGGCGGAAATTATTATGCGATTATAGATTCTCAACGAAATTTTTCTGGAGTTCAAGATTTTTCAGCAGCTAAAATCGTTCAGTATTCGCAAGTTATTCGGCAAAAAATCAATGAAAAATATCCAAATCAATTTATTCATCCTGAAAATAGTACTATAAAAGATGTGACTCATATTTTATGGACTGGTAAACCTATAGATTCAACATCTTCTGGAAGAAATGCCGTATTTTATGGCGATAAAGCGATAGATAGAAGTCCTTGTGGAACTGGTACTTCTGCAAGATTAGCTCAGTTATATGCTAAAGGAAAACTAAAACTTGGAGAAGAGTTTATTCACGAAAGTTTTATAGGTAGTAAATTTATTGGGCGTGTTGAAGAAGAAACCACTTTAGCAGGAAAACCTGCGGTGATTCCAAGTATTCAAGGTTGGGCAAAAATTTATGGTTATAATACTATTATAATTGATGATGATGACCCTTATGCACACGGGTTTCAAGTAATATAAAAAACGTGTTAAGTTTAACATTAAAATAATGAAAGTAAACAAGAATGAAATTTTAAAAAACCATTGTTACACTGAACTTGTTTATAAAAGGATAAACAAGAAATTAAAAGTAAGTTTTACAAAAGAAGAAATTGAAGTGCTTATTAAAAAAGTATTGAGGGAAACAGATTTAGAATATTACGAAAAAAAAGGAAAGAATTTTTATATTAGCAATAGTCAAAATAACATAAAGATTACAATTAATTTAAATACTTTTAGAGTTATAACGGTGGACACTATTGCAAGAATAATTAAATCTTAATAAGTCTTTTTATCTGATAAAAATTTAAAAATATATTAAATGTCAAAAACTGTGGTAATTATTGGTGGCGGTATTATAGGTTTGTGTTCTGCGTATTATCTTCAAAAAGAAGGTCATCAGGTTTCTATAATCGATCAATCTAATTTAGATTCTGGCGCATCTTATGTTAACGCAGGTTATTTATCACCTAGTCATATTATTCCTTTATCGGCACCTGGAGTTATGAAAAAAGGCCTTAAATGGATGTTTGATAGCTCGAGCCCGTTGTATATTAAACCGCGTTTAGATATCGATTTTTTAAAATGGACTTGGGCATTCAATAAGTCTTGCAACATAAAGCACGTCAATAAATCCATTCCCGTTATCAGAGATATTGCATTGTTAAGCCAAGAACTATACGATAATATTAAACAAGATGAAGGCTTTTCATTTCATTATGAGAAAAAAGGGTTGCTAATGCTTTGTCAAACTGAGAAAACGCTTGAAGAAGAAATTAAGATAGCCCATTTGGCAAAGCAAAACGGACTAGATGTTTCTGAAATTAACTTAGAGGAGTTAAAAAAACTGGAGCCAAACGTAGATTTAAACGTTATTGGAGCGACTTATTTTAAATGCGATTCGCATATGACACCGCATGAATTTATGACCGATATGAAAACGTATTTAAAAAAAGCTGGAGTTAACTTTTTCACCAATGAAAAGGTGATTGATGTTGAATTTAATAACCAGAAAATAACAGCGATAGTTACAGATAAACAATCTTTTAAAGCAGATGAATTTGTTTTAGCAGCGGGCTCTTGGGCACCTATTTTAAGTAAAAAATTAGGTATTAAGCTTTTAGTGCAAGCAGGAAAAGGGTATCGCATTAATTCTGAAAAAGAAACTGGAATAACTATTCCAGCAATTTTAACTGAAGCTAAAGTAGCGATTACACCAATGCATGGTTTTACACGATTTGCTGGTACTATGGAAATTGCGGGTATTAGCCACAATATTAACAAAGTTAGGGTAGAAGCTATTGCAAATGCAGTTGCTAATTACTATCCGAATATTAAAATAACAGAAGAGGAGAAAGCTAATGCAGCATCAGGTTTACGGCCGGTATCTCCAGATGGATTACCATATATTGGAAAATCTAATAAATGTAATAACTTAACCATAGCTACAGGTCATGCTATGTTGGGTTGGAGTATGGGCGCAGCAACAGGAACGTTGGTTTCTGAAATTATCGGAGAAAAGAAAACGTCATTAAATATGTTGCCTTTTCATCCAGATAGAAAATTCTAAAAATCAGCAAGATGTATCAGCAATAATCTTCCATTCGCCATTAATCTTTTTGAAGATAATCATAAAAATACCATCTGCGTTTCCAACTTCACGCTTTAAATGGTATTCACCTAAAACATAATAAGATTCATCGCTTATTTTAGAAATATCGTTTATTTTGAAGCTAAGTGTACCAGTATGGTCTTTTGTAGGATATGCTTTTTGATAGCGTTCTAGCGTATTTTCCCAACCGTGTGTAATACCATTTGCACCATAAAATTTAAGTGAATCGCTTTTCCAATAGCCTTCCATAAATTTTTCAATATTATTTTTAGACCAAGCAATTCGTTGTGTTTTTAAAACCTTTTGAATCTCTTTTTTGTCTTTTTCTTCATTCTGTGAATAGCTATTAAAAGCTGCAACTAGACAAATTAATAGGATAAGTTTTTTCATAAGTTTTACTTAATTTTTAATATGTTATAATTTGGGTTGTAAGTATTATTGAAAGATCATAATTTTTCATTCTATTAGCTAAATAAACAGCTAGTTTAACTAACAAATTTAGTTTGCTATCTACCAATTCTATGCCAAGAAATAAACCTCACCTTCAAACATCTTCAATAATAGGAAATTCTTTTGATAATTTATTTAATTCAGCTTTTAAAAGTTTACTAATTCCAAATCTCTTTCTTTTTTGGTTAGTAAAAATTCAATGTTAATATCACAAAATATTCGATTTTTATAAAAGAACAGATTGATTTTAACTTGAGTAAAAATAATGAAATAGCTTTTCAAAAGAGGTAGCTCATCGATTAATTTGACATAAAATATTTTTTCAACTGTGGTACAATTCTATTCATCGAATAATTCATAATATTACTTTTGTGTTTTATACTTTCACTTCATAATCAAGCAATTAACGCTCCCTCAAGTCTATTGTTTACTCATTTAAAATATTTTATTATGGATTTAGAAATTACAAACTGCAATAATTTTTTTACAATTAAGGGAAGTCTTAACAGACAAAATTTAGATGTATTTCGAAATGAATTTAGACACATCTTTGAACGTGCTAATTCACTTACCATTAGTATTGAAGGCATAACTAGTATGGATCGTTACGGTGTAAATGCACTTGCCAAATTACATAATGAGTCTGTTGCTAAAAATAAGAGTATGTCAATTATAGGTTTAGGTTGTAAAGATTTGTACAATCACTTTAAATCAGAAGTTGCTGCTTAATACTATAAAACGTTTTTTTGATGTTTAAAAAAAGGCATCAGCTTGAAGTTGCATAAGTTCTCTCGCTTTTTTGCGCTTATAAGTATATAGTTCGTCTTCGTTTTCTAAATCGGTGTATATTTTATCGTTAATGGCATAGTCAGTTTTTAACATGGCTTCTCGTGCTTTTTTGTTTTGAAGCACATTAGTTTTAACTGCCATTTCTTGGTCTTCAAGTTTAAAATCATAAGCACCTTTTGGCGATAATAATTTTGCTAAAATTGGTGAAGTTTCAATGGCTAAAAATAGTAAGAATATGAAAAAGGATGGTAACCAAGGTAATTTACCTAAAGCGTTTACGCGAGCCATTAATCCGTCAAAATTGTTGATAATGGGTTGTGAGGTTACCACTTGGGTGTCGTAATCCCCTTTTAGTTGAGTAATTTGATTTTCTATACCTAATATTTTTTCTTTATTTTCTATTTTTAATTGTTGTAATTCAATTAATAGCGCATCGTGTTTATCTCGTTTTTCTTTATAAACAGGTCCTTTTCCTAAAAGTTTTGTGCCTGCTGTACCTTCGGCTTCTGCTATATAGGTGTCATAAAGCGCGTTAACTTCAGTTTCTTTGTTAGTTATATCATTTTCTAAATCAGTTATTTGATTTTCAAGCGAAGCAATATTTGGTGTAAACTGTTCTGCAATTTGATTTTTATTAGCTAATGTTAATTCGTTTTTTTGTTCTAATAAAACTTGATTAATTTCTTTTTCAAAAATCTTTAATTCTAAAGGCTTAGAAATAACAACAGCAATAATAATAGCTAAAATTAGTCTAGGTGATGCTTGGATGAGTTCATCTATAACATTTCCAGTTTTTTTTATAGTAGAAACTATATAGCGGTCCAAATTAAAAATAAGTAGGCCCCAAATAAATCCAAAACTAATGGCGGCAAAATAATTATCGAAAACGGTGTACAGCGCATAACTTCCAGCAATAAAAGCCATTAAAGCTGTAAAGAAAACGGTTGCGCCAATACCTGCGTATTTATTTTGTTCACCTTTAGAGCATTGCTCTAAAATATCGGTATCAGAACCAGAGCAAATGATGAAGAATTGCTTTAACATAAGGTAATTTGTTTTGATTGATTGACTATTAGAACGATAAATCTGATGTTTTGTTACACGTTTTAATAAAAAAAGCCTGTAAATTTTTAGTTTACAGGCCTTGTACTATTCTAGTGAATTAGAATCTTATGGGTTCTGTTTGAATTTTTACAACATAAACACCATCTTTTTTCTTAGAGGATATATTCAAGTCTTCATTATTTTTTAATAAATCTATAGCCTTATCAGATGATACTTTTTTGTCATTATAATAAAATGTAGCTCCTTTTTTAGCCATTTCAATCACATGGTCTAAAGGTGATTGAGGTTCTGGAGGTGATGGAGGAGTAGGGATATCTGAAACCTCGCCTTTCTTAACTATTGGAGTAGGTGAAGGTGGCGGAAGAGGTATATTTGAATCTTCCCCTTTTTTTATTTTTGGAGGTGCAGGTGGCGGTGGCGGGCAATCAGGAAAAGGTTCTGCATTTGCTTTTTGTTGCTTACTCATTAAACTGTATAAATATTCTAAACGTTTAACATCTTTTAATTTTACAACACGTTTGTTTTGTGGTTGTTTGTTGTATTTTTTTGCTAGTGTATTGTATTCTGCTAGTTGTTTAGCTGTTGCTATTTGTTGATTTATTTTAGAATTTTCATGTTCATAAGAATTTGTAATAGCAAAAGGTTTATTCCCTTTTTCTCGAATTATTTCTTGGTTATTTGTTACAATACGATGAAAGCCATAATCAATAACAGAATTATAAATAAACCATACTTCTTCATTTGAAATATCTTTTGAGCTTTTTAGATGAATATTCATTATTCTATTTCGTATTTCTGGAGTAATATCTTTGTGTAATTGATTAATTACTGCTAGGAACGTTTTTTTGTTAGCTTTAATATTATCAATTTCATAGGTGCCATTATTAAAAACCTCTATGCTAATACTTCTGGCTGTATGATTTGTTGACGAATAGCTAGATGAGCCAATAACTTCCTCGTCTAAAATCTCAGGAATAGAGTCTATACTTATTTGTTTTGTGGTACTAAACCCGTAAATAAGTGCTCCCACAAGAGGTAATAATAAAAGGTTACGTAGCCATAGGCTTGTTTTTGATGTTTTTGTTTTCATAACTGTAAATCGTTTTTTGATTAATGAATAATTTATGGCATTTGCCAATTGTGAACTTGATGCGTTTGATGAGTACGCTAGTAATAATTCTTGATAATATTTAGTGTTAGCACCATTATTAATTACAGCTTGGTCTGCTAAAAACTCATGGTTTAATTTAATGTCTTTTTTAATAAAATAAAACAACGGGTTAAACCAAAATAGTATTTGAAGTGTTTCTATAAACAAAATATCTAATGCGTGTATTTGTTTAGCATGAGCTTGCTCGTGTAATAAAACTTCTTTTGGAATTTGGCTATTTTCGTAATGGGTTTTATTTAAAAAAATATAATTGAAGAACGTATGTGGTGCTACTAAATCTTTTAATAAAACGTTTATAAAATTTTGATTTTTGTATTTAGGATTTAACCTTATTTTTTGAACTAATTTGTAGAGGTTTTTGAAGAATCTGATAGAAAATAAGAGAACTCCAATTACATAAATACTCCATAGAATAGTTGGTAAATAATTTTTTGGTTGTAAAATTTCTGCGGAATAAATAATTGGCTCATTGATTAACTCGGAACTTGAAATAAAGTTTACAGGCGCTATCTCAATATATTCTGTAAAGGTTATGAAAGGAATACCAATTGAAATTAGAATAACTCCAATTAAATAAAAACGTTTAAAACTATGTACGCTCGTTTTTTCTAAACAAAATTTATAGAATAGCATAAAAATAGCTAAACAAGCACTTGATTTTAATAAGAATAAAATCATAACTATTTGTTTTTAATTTCGTTATCAATTAAGGCCTTTAAATCCTCTAATTCTTTTTTTGTAAGATTAGTTTCTTTAGTAAAAAACGATGCAAATTGCGATGCGCTATCGTTAAAAAAGTTTTTAATAAGTCCGTTTACATGTTTAGAAAAGTAATCTTTCTTTTTAACTAAAGGATAATATTCTCTTGAGTTGCCATATAATTTATAACCTACAAAACCTTTGTCAGTCATTCGTTTTAAAAGTGTTGCAACTGTTGTGTTGGCTGGTTTAGGTTTAGGGTAAGCCTCTAATAAATCTTTCATAAAACCTTTCTCAAGCTTCCAGAGGTAATTCATTAAATCTTCTTCGGTTTTTGATAGTTGCATTGTTCTACATAATTAGAATATTCTCTACAAATGTAGAACAAATATTTGTATTCTACAAGTGTAGATCATAAAATTAATTTAAGAACATGTATTATGTGATAGAAAACACTCAATTAAAACAGTAATAAGAATTAGAGAACCCCTAATATGTTAATCTTTGGTATTTTGTTAGTTTCATTTTGACCTGGAAAAGGTCAAAAACCAAAATTCTGTATTTATATTCCCGTTTTCATGGGAATGATAATTTCAGCGGAAACCCCGAGACATCCCGATAGCTATCGGAATCGAGGAATTCTTTTCGATTAATAAAAATAGAATAATGATTAACTCTATCATCTTTTTAAAACATATCTAACTTTATGTTCTAAAGTGATGATTTTAAGAATGTCACCTTCATAATTTGTATAAATAAGTCCATACTCACCAAGATTATTTGTAAAACCAGTAACAACTATATTTTTATTGGGGTAAGTAGTATAATGATCGTAAGAATTAAAACCATAGCCATAGATGTCTCCATACTTTGCCATTATATCAAAGCTATTTAGCATGTATAACTCATTTGTTGTTAAATCAATATAACCTGGAGCAAATGACGTAATGTTAGGTTGCGCTAATTCAACATCTAAAAATAATTTGTTGTTATATAGTTCAGATTTAAAAAAACTTGGATTTACAGAAATAGGTATATTTTTAAAACTAGTATCTTCAATTGGCTCTAGGGTGTTTTTGTTGTAAACTTTATTTTCTTGCTGATAAAATAAAACAATTAGTTTAGAGTCAATTATAGTTGAAGCAAATGGGGTGCTTTCAAATTCTATAGAAGCAATAACTTGAGCACTATTTAAATCAATATTAATAATTTTATTTTTATCTAATACTTCATCATAAAACCCAATTAGTACATTATTGTCTTCAATATAGATATTATTTGTACCGATGTTCAAACCTAGTTGATAATTATTTCCAATAAAAATACGCTGACAACTTTCACTATCACGATCAAGAATCCACAGGTAAGACTCGTATACCCCATTTATTAATTCGTTACCTATGGTGAAAACTAATATTTTATTATAATTACTTGTTATATACCTTATATCCTCATCAGGTTCTTTACATAAATTAGTGATTGTATATAAATTATTTGTAATAACATTCTTCTGTATTATGAAATTATTAAGAGGTGAATCTCTATAAAAAGACACCTGTGAATTGTAGAAATTAGACAATAAACTATTTGTTTCTATACCAAAATCATCGGTTAAGTTGGAAACTACGATACTTTCAGAATTCGGGTTTACATCTTGTTGATAAATGATACCATTCTCGTAAGAAATAACATTCACTTCAGGTAAGTTTGTTTTGGTAGGAGTTGAACTTTCATCAGATTTAGAACAAGAAAAAAATGTGAATAAAAATGATAAAAAAATTAAAAATTTATATTTCATAATAGTATTTATTTAGAGAGCTCTGTAAAATATTTATAAAAATAAGGGATTGTTTCTATACCTTTTAAGTAATTCCAGACCCCAAAATGCTCGTTTGGTGAATGAATAGCATCACTATCTAAGCCAAAGCCCATTAAAATGGTTTTACTTTTTAATTCCTGCTCAAAAAGAGCGACTATAGGGATACTGCCCCCACTGCGTTGGGGAATTGGTGTTTTACCAAAGGTTTGCTCATAAGCTTTTGAAGCCGCTTTGTAACCAATACTATCAATCGGTGTAACATAACCTTGCCCACCATGATGCGGTGTAACTTTTACTTTTACACCTTTGGGCGCAATATTTTCAAAATGGTTTTTAAAAAGTTTGGTGATTTCCTCCCAATCTTGATGAGGCACTAATCGCATAGAAATTTTGGCATATGCTTTACTTGCAATAACCGTTTTAGCGCCTTCGCCAGTATAGCCGCCCCAAATACCATTAACATCTAAAGTAGGTCTTATTGAATTTCTTTCATTAGTTGTATAGCCTTCTTCGCCATAAACAGCGTCTATATCTAAAGCTTTTTTATAATTATCTAGACTGAAAGGGGCTTTTGCCATTTCGGCTCGTTCTTCTTTTGAAAGGTCTTCAACTTTATCGTAAAATTCAGGAATGGTAATATGATTATTTTTATCATGAAGTGAAGCAATCATTTTGGTTAAAACATTTATTGGGTTTGCTACAGCGCCACCATATAAACCAGAATGTAAATCACGATTAGGCCCAGTAACTTCAACTTCAACATAACTTAGTCCACGTAAACCTGTTGTAATTGATGGAACATCATTGGCAATCATCCCTGTATCAGAAATTAAAATAACATCATTTTTTAATTTTTCTTGATTGTTTTTTACAAAAACACTTAAGTTTTTGCTACCTATTTCTTCTTCGCCTTCAATCATAAATTTCACATTACAAGGCAGTTGATTTGTAGTTGTCATGAACTCCATAGCTTTTACATGCATATACATTTGTCCTTTGTCATCACAAGCGCCACGAGCATAAATAGCACCATCAGGATGTTTTTCTGTTTTTTTAATGATAGGTTCAAAAGGTGGAGAATTCCATAAATTCAAAGGATCAGGTGGTTGAACGTCATAATGACCATAAACCAAAACAGTTGGTAATTTTTTATCAATAATTTTTTCACCATAAACAATAGGATATCCGTCTGTTTTGCAGATTTCAACACTATCACAACCTGCTTTTTTAAGACTTAATTTTACAATATCTGCAGTTTTTAAAACATCATTTTTATAGGCAGAATCTGCACTAATAGATGGAATTTTGAGCAGTTCTATAAGTTCGTTTAAAAATCGGTTTTTATGTTCTTTTATATAAGATTGAATTGTATTCATGCCGTATTTATAAGGTTTGCTTCAAAAGTATAAAAAAAGAATGTTTTTAATCGTTTTGAAGTTTGCAATTTAAAAATCTTGTTTATATTTGCATCCCGATATCTATCGGGACTACTAGCGGGCGTGGTGGAATTGGTAGACACGCCAGACTTAGGATCTGGTGCCGCGAGGTGTGGGAGTTCGAGTCTCCCCGCCCGCACTTTTTCAACTACAAATTTGTAGTTAGAAAACCTCTCAGAAATGAGAGGTTTTTTTGCTTAGGTACAACATTTTACTATTTTTTGGGACAACATTTGTATTGACATCAAATGTCTCTACTTGGTTTTAATCCTTATAAATTTACTATCAGAATAACAAATTTTGGTTAAAACCATAGCCTTACTTCTTCGTAAGGGGAGTTTTTTATCATACAATATAACCGCTTTTAACTCGTAAAATACGTCCATCAAAAGACTTCTATATAACTACTCTTTAAACGCCTGATCATGGCCATCTCGACCACTTCTTTTTTTGTATTTTTCATTTCCGAACTGTTTTTTAGGTTAAACAAAAGAGCCTTGAGTCCGCCCATTTTTACGCTCTGTAATCTTCTATAAGGGATTGCTGGGCATCACCAATTAAAAACCTACAACGGGAGGGGTCAGACTAAGGCAAGGGTTTGAAAACACCAATTTTTTTAGGTCTTGACTACCCGAAGATCCATATGTAAAGTTATTGAATTTTACGACCCAAATATTTGTTTTGGAGGTTACTACGGCATAAAGCCTTCACACCATCCAACGCTTATTTATATACTCTAATGTGTGTTACAGCTGTTTTAGCAGCAAGGAAAAGTAGTGATTTCAGTTTTTTGTCTGCTATATGGCTTGTTTTAGCTTTCAAAGACATTTTTCCCGATGAAATAGGGTAAGGGCAAACACCAGCAAATGCAGCTGCTTTTTTTGCTGTTGAAATACGTTTGAAGTTTTCTGTTTTAATGATTAAGTTGTTGGCTATTACTGATCCATATATGTTATATTTTAATTTCAATCAATATTGATTGTATTATCACTTTTTTTTTGTTTCTCTCATAGATTTGGTATTAAATTATTGGTAAATATTTTAAAACCTATAATTTTTTAAAAACCTTAAATGTGGAAGAAAGGTAAGAAAAAACATTGATGTTCGAATTACCCGATAAGAAACCCAATTGGTTAAATTCTTAAATAACCCTGACCTTTCTTTAAGAGTCTCCAATGTGATTTCACTACAATCACTGATAATCTTTTCAAAGTCTAAGTGAAGGTTTTTGGCAAATTCTACAGATTGAATTTCTACATTCATTTCAATACTTCCATAGCAGCTAAGACTGTTCAGGTTAAACGATCCTATTATAGACCATTTGTTATCTACCATAGCCGCTTTACCATGTACAACGGATTTGTTCCATTCATATATCTTAATATTGTTACCAAGTAAAGATGCATATAAATGTTCTGTAGCTCTATGCACTAAGGGTACGTCACTTATACTTGCTAAGATTATTTTTATTTTTATTCCTTTGGTGCAAGCTTTTTTCAATGCCCTTGTCAATTTACTTCCCGGTAAGAAATAAGAGGCTATAATAACTATTTCCTTTTCGGCATTACTAATAGCTCTGGTGTAGGCATCACAGACTTCTGTTTTTCTTTGTAACCAGTCGTTTTGTAAAATTCCTATAAGAGCGTCACCAGCAGTATGTAAAACGGGTGGTATTTTTCTGGAACTTCCCTTTTTGAAGAAATAATCGCTACATAGTTTTTGTAAATCTTCTGCAGCTGGACAATATAATTGTACGGCATAATCAAGCCATGGTTCCGTATTCACATTTCCATGATAGTTATCACCAATATTAATACCACCAATCAATGCCATACTTCCATCTGCTGCAACAACCTTATGATGCATACGTCGACCTATGTAAAAATTATTTAGGGAAAATAAAGGCGAGAAAAACCTTAATTGAATACCATGATCGAGTAAATCTTGAACAAAACTATCGGGAAGTGAAGCACTGCCATAGGCATCCAACAACACATACACCTTTACTTTTCTTTGGGCGGCTTCTTTTAAACAGGTGGCTATATGGTTTCCTATTTCATCGTTTTCAAAAATATAGGTCTGTAAATGAATTTCCTTTTCTGCCGAATCTATTAGTTCTTTTAACCGCAAAAAATAATCTTTACCAGAATGGACTAACTCAATATGTTCAGTATTGTCGGTGCCATTTTGAAAAAGCCTTTCATGATGTTTTTGGGTTGTTCGTTTATGCTCCATATTATTTTTTCAGCTTACGTTCATTATCAGCAATAGACCAAAGGATACTTAAAATATGTTCCCTGCTTGCCCAGTTTTTATGTCTAAAACAATTCCCTTAAATATTTAAGATTGGATTTTGCCGTGTCTATTACCTCGGCACTTTGACCATTGAGCATCATCTTGCCCATGCTTGTTGCAAAGCCCTTTACCTGTTCAAAACTCACTTTGGGTGGCATGGCCAGGGCTTCGGGATCTGTAAAAATATTGATCAGTGCAGGGCCCTTGTGTGCAAAGGCTTTTTTTAATGTGGATTCTACATTTTTACATTTTTCCACGTTCCAGGATGTTATGTTCATCGCCTGCGCCACCTGGGCAAAATCAGGATTTTCCATATCGGTTTGCCAATCTGGGTAGCCAGCCACATTCATTTCCAGTTTAACCATTCCCAGCGACCGATTGTTAAAAACCACTATTTTTACCGGTATGTCATACTGGCTTATGGTCATAAGGTCGCCCAAAAGCATGGTTATGCCACCATCACCGCATAAAGCGATAACTTGCCGATCAGGCCTGGAAAGGCTGGCACCGATGGCCATGGGCATGGCGTTTGCCATGGAGCCATGGTTAAAAGAGCCGGTAAGGTAGCGGTCTCGCCCGCCTTTTATATAGCGTGCCGCCCAAACTGCAGACATGCCAGTATCCACGGTAAAGATGGCGTCGTCTGCAGCCACTTCATCAATTACTGCAGCCACAAATTCAGGATGTATGTTTTTTTCACTGGATTTGGCTTTTACGTAAGAGGCGTATTTTTCTTCTTGTTGTTCGTGGAGTTTACGCATTTCATTTAAAAAACCCTTATCGGTTTTTTCCTCTATCATGGGCAGCAAGGTTTCTATGGTGTCCTTTATTTTTCCGGCATAGCCAAAATCCACTTTAGCGCGCCTCCCGATACGTTCCGGTTTATCGTCTATTTGGATGATTGTATTTTTCTCCGGTAAAAAGTCGGAGTAGGGAAAATCGGTTCCCAATAATATCAACAAATCGGCATCGTGCATGGCCTTAAATCCAGATTTATTCCCTAATAGACCGTTGAGTCCTACGGCAAAAGGATTGCTGGTCTTATCAAAGAATATTTTTCCGCGAAAACTAAAACCCATGGGAGCCTGCAGTTTTTTAGATAATTGAATGGCTTCCTCCTGGGCATCTTTGCATCCATAGCCGCAGAATAGCATTATTTTTTTATGGGAATTAATTATCTGGGCCAATGCTTCCATTTCCAATTTCCCGGGAATGAGCCTAGAACTTGTATAGTAGTTTTTATGTGACGTGGTGATTTCCCGTGCATCTGCGGCGGCCACATCCCCCGGAAGCCCCACCACTGCAACGCCGCGTTTTTCGATCGCATGCTGAATGCCCGTTTGAAAAGCATGTGCGGCCTGCTGCGGGGTATTGGCCATAAAACAATATTTGCTGCAATCGTCAAATAGTTTGACCACGTTAGTCTCCTGAAAATTTTCCGTACCAAGTTTATCGGTATTAATCGTGGAGGCAATCGCGATCACGGGGTTTCCGGATCTATTGGCATCGTATAGCCCGTTGATCAGATGTACGTGACCTGGGCCGCTACTGCCCATACAACAGCCTATGCCATCTAGCTCGGCATCCATAGAGGCTGCATAGGCGCCCGCCTCTTCGTGGCGAACGTGAATCCACTTAATCCTACCGTCCCGCCTTACGGCATCGTTGATAGGGTTCAAACTATCGCCGGTTACGGCATATAATCTTTTAACACCTGCATTCACGAGGTTTTCTACTAATAAATCTGCAACATTTTTTGACATAACTCATTTTTTTTAATTAACTAAAACTGGTTAGGATAAAATAGTATTCCGGATGATGTACATGTTTAGAATGCTTTAAATTTTTATTCCTCATCATTTTACTCCCTTATAAATACATGGTAGGCATTTTGATTTTTGTACATTTCCCTTTTATTATTTAGCCCCTGTTCCCGTTGGTGTTCCTGCTCAATGGTCCATCTTTCTGTTTTTATGCTGGTCGGCCAATAAAACTCCATTAACCCCTTTATCTTGTTGGTTCAAAAAATAAACCAGCCCCATAGCACCCAAAACGGTTGCCCCCGCAATAATGAAGGGATAATAAAAACCACCTGCAATCAGCCAAGTTCCTAAAATTGGGCCTAGAATCTGACCAATACTATTTGTGGAGCTTTGTATCGATATGTTTCTACCTGTATTTTCTTTTGATGTTAGCGAAACTGCTGATAATAAATTAGGGGTTACCATGGCACCTCCAGCAGCAAAAAGAATAATTAAGCCATAGACAAAGTATTCATTTTTAAAAAAAGGAAAGGCGATTAAAGATATGCCACCCATTAATAATCCTAAAGCAATTTGTTTTCTTTTAGATAAAATCTTCTCTCCATAACTCGCAAAAACAGGCTGTAAAACGGCCATCACAGAACCACATAACATAAAACCGATACCAACTTGATTACTATTAAATCCTAATTCATCTTTCCCGTAGATTGAAAAGACAGTTTCAAACAAGGTCACCACAAATTGTAGCACAAAGGACAGCACTAGCAATACAATAAAATATTTGGTAAATGTGAATCGCAAGTTCATTTTTTGTGTCGTGAACTTGTGTATGCGAGTAGTGTTTTTTAACCATTTCATTACTACAAATAAAACAATCAATCCGAGTAGTGCAGCAAACAAAAAGGGTACTGAAAATCGACCTAAATGTAACTGACTGATGGAATATTCTAAATGTAAATCAGTTTGAGATAGAAGACCTCCAATAACAGGACCAAAAATAAGCCCAGAGCTAATAGCAACTCCAGACCAAGCCATTATTTTAGTTCTCCGCTTTTCAGAAGTAATATCACTTAAATAAGCATTACTAACCGGAATGACCGAGGATGTAAATATGCCACCTGTGATACGGGCGATGTAAAGCATTGTAAGTGACGTGGCCAGACCCGTTAGCAAGTTCATCACTACAAACCCAATAAGACCAATTATGATTAGGGGCTTTCGGCCATATTTATCGGAAAGCTTGCCCCAAACAACAACAAATACTAATTGAAAAAATGGATAAATGCTCGTGAGCAATCCAATATGGAAGTTGATCGTATCTTTGTCTAGATTGTCCTTTAATGCTAATCTTTCTGTATAGTAAGGAAGGGTAGGTAATAAAATACCATACCCTAACATTACTACAAATAAACTCAATAGAATTAAATAGATCCTGTTGAGTTTTTCTTTTCTTTCCATTTATTTTTTACCTATTTTTCGTTTCAACAATTGCGCATTGATAGCCACAATTATGGTACTTAAACTCATAAATAC
>JBAQZZ010000149.1:0-3656 GCA_049791475.1 Flavobacteriaceae bacterium
GATTTGTTTATTTGGCAAATAGTCATTTTTATGCATAAAAAAAGCAAAAAGTAATCTTTCTGCTTTTTTAAATTTTGAACTCATTTAAACTTTTTGGATTGAAGCGAAAATTCGTCATTTTATGACCAGTTGAAGGCTTTTTTTAGTTGCATAGCATCGTTACGGAAGTAAAAAAAAGACAAAAAAATGGGTGCAAAAGGATAATTTTTTAGCCAATTGAAAAAAATTAAATGAGTTCTTTATTAAATTCTTGGTTTATTTTTCTATTTCCAACAATTCAACTTCAAAAATCAATGTAGAGTATGGTTTGATTTTTTCGCCAGCTTGTCTAGCCCCATAACCTAATTCTTGAGGGATGAAAAATTTATATTTAGAACCTACGGACATTAATTGCAAACCTTCTGTCCAGCCCGGTATCACTTGGTTAACACCAAATTCTGCTGGCTCTCCTCTATCTACCGAACTATCAAATACAGTTCCGTCAATCAATGTGCCGTGGTAATGTACTTTTACTTTAGATTCCGCAGTTGGTTTAGCACCGGTTCCTTCTTTTAAAACTATATATTGCAACCCACTTTCGGTTACTTTAACACCGTCTTTAGATTTGTTGTCTTCCAAGAATTTCACACCTACCCCTTTTTCTTTTTCAGCATCTTCTTGTTGTTTTTTCATTTTTTCAGCTTGTTTCTTCTGAAAATAGGTATTCAAAACTGCTTGCGATTTAGCATCGTCCAATAAAATGTTTGTAGAATCCAAAGCATTTAAAAATCCTTGCACATAAATTTCCTTATCAATTTCAGATGCATTGATTCTAATTTGGCTTCCCATATTGGCTCCTAAAGCATAACTTACCGAATCAATTTCAGTTTTTAAAGGTTTTTTTGAAATGCCTTTTCCTCCACAAGATGATAAAATGGAAGCTGATAATACAACTCCTAAAAATTTAACTATTTTCATTTTCTTATTATTAATTTAAAATTTAAGGTGCTAAAGTAACAAATTTATACTCAGAAAAAAGGAAGTATTATATGAATTTTAACGAAATGAACGTTATTTTTTTTCAATGGCATTAACTAATAGATACCCCTTAGATGTATGTATCCTATCTATTTACCCTATTTTAACTGGTTATTTGGTTTATTTTAAACTATCATGGTAACGATATCCTTATGTATTAAAATATTTTAATTGTGATTTTTCAAAAATATAATAACCAAACTCCTTGTGCAGATAGCTTTAAATCATAAATTAACATAATTTTTTGTTGAAAATAGTTGGTCAATCCAAAATTTTGTGTATTTTTGGTAAACCAATTTGGTAAACCAATTTGAACGATTATTGTTATTTTGTAAATAAACAAAAATCACACAATTGATATACCAAATTTGGATTTTTGGATATTACTGTATTACTAATTTTACTAAAACAATTTAAAACTTTTAAAACTTTACATTATGAAAAAAACATTACTTTTTATTTTCGCATTAATTTTGACTATAGGTCAGTCTTTTGCACAAGCTACTTTGCCGTTATATGAGGATTTTAATTATACTGTAGGAAATCCATTAATTGGTCAAACTTATCCAGGTCCTGGTGGAGGCAATTGGATTAACGGTGGAACAAGTGCTATAGATGAAGTGATTGTACTATCTACATTTACTGCTCCTAGTGGTTTACCAACTCCAACAGGAAATGCGGTATATATAATTGGAGGTCTATCAGACCCTCAAATTAAATTCACCTCCCAAGTGAGTGGTACTACAGTTTATTATTCTTGTCTTGTACAGATAGATGAATATAGTCCTTCTGCTACTGCACCAAACACAACAGATGGTAAGCAGATATTGAGTTTGACAAATTCGACTAATAATTATGCTGGTTCAGTTTGTGTTAGAGCAAGTGGAGCAGGGTATAATTTAGGAATAAATTTAGCCGATGTTAGTGGTGAAACAAATTGGTCGCCTACAGTATTTCCATTTGGATCAGAGCATTTAGTTGTAATGAAGTATATCATGCCTACAGACAATACACAAGATAATACAGGAACATTTTGGATTGACCCTCCTGTTACTAACACAGAGCCATCTTCAGTTACTGCTCCAGCAGAAATGATCAATTCTATACCCTCTATTAGAAAAAGGTCAGATCTTAATAGTTTCTTTATTAGACAGGATTCTAATAACAATACACCAGGTGTTACTATTGATGAATTAAGAATTGCAACTACTTGGTGGCAAGTATTAGGTCAAGCTGATCCAAGTTTAGGATTATCTAAAAACCAAATCGAAGGTTTGAAAGTATATCCAAACCCAGCAAAAGATTATATCGCTATTGAATCCAATAAAGTGAGAATTTCTTCGGTAGCAATGTACAATGTACTTGGTGCCAAAGTTATTTCTGAAAAAGCATTAGTGAATAATCGTTTAAACATAGCAAGCTTAGCTAAAGGTATTTATGTGTTAAAAATAAATGCTGAAAGTGGTAGTGCTACCAAAAAAATAGTAATTGAATAGTTTGTTTATAATAGTTATATAATAGTAAATACGCAATAAGCCTTTAACTTTTTAAAGGCTTTTTGTATTTTAATCTTAAATTAGAGAGTCCATTTTTGATATTAAATTAACTTAAACATGACAACCAGACGATCATTTATTACCAAAACAGCCTGTGCAGCGGGTTTGTTGCCTTTTTCAACATTCCCTTTTCAAAATTTTATAATGGAACAACCAAACGATTTGCTCGATGTTAATATATTCTCAAAACACCTTCAGTTTCTGGATTATAAAACCACTGGTGAAATGGCCGCCGAAATGGGTTTTTCGGGTGTGGATCTAACCGTTCGACCCAACGGACACGTACTTCCGGAATCGGTAAAAACCGATCTTCCTAAAGCAGTAAAAGCCTTCACAGCAAATGGTGTGAACTGCAAAATGATTACCACAAGTATCGAGAGCGTCAACAATCCTTTGGATGTCGCTATTTTAGAAACCGCTTCTTCACAAAACATTGGTTATTACAGAACCAATTGGTTTAAATATAAAGAAGATACATCCATGCAAGATGCTTTATTGTTTTATCAAGAAGAAATAAAAAAATTGGGCGAACTTAATAAAAAATTAAACCTTATTGGTTGTTACCAAAACCATGCCGGTGTTAGTGTTGGTGCATCGTATTGGGAAATACATAAAATACTGGAAACCGTTAATCCTGACTATTTTGGCACCCAGTATGACATTCGGCATGCCACGGCGGAAGGTGGTTATTCTTGGGAAAATGGCTTAAAACTTCTGTATCCTACTATTAAGGTTATCGTGCTAAAGGATTTTAAATGGGGACAAATCCATGGGAAATGGGAAGCCATCAATGTGCCCATTGGCGAAGGTATGGTAGATTTTAACAAATATTTTAAGTTATTAAAACAATACAAAATAAAGCCACCAGTATCCCTTCACTTAGAATACGATTTAGGCGGTGCAGAAAAAGGAAACACAGAAATTTCTGTTGATAAAAAAGTGGTGTTTGATGCCATGAAAAGCGACTTGAAGAAAGTGCAAAAACTTTGGAAAGAATCTTAAAACAGTCTTTCCTTACTTTAGTAATAAATACTTTAGTACATGACAAAAAATTATATTAACATTTATTAAACTCTATTAAGC
>JBAQZZ010000150.1:0-17188 GCA_049791475.1 Flavobacteriaceae bacterium
CCTCCGCCTATCGGCACCTCCCCTTAAAAAAGGGGAGGAATTATTAAGGAACTCATTTTTAATGATTTGAACTTCTTATTTAAAATTTTGTCATGTACTTAAAAAAATTATACTAATTCATATTTTGGTGTATTATCATCAAATTCAAAAAGTTTCGTATAATCCATGATATTAGAAACGTTATCAAATTCACATAAAAGTTTTATTACTTCAGATAAGCCATTAAACAAAAGGTCTTTATTAGTAGTGTTTTGTGGTTTTTCATTTTTATAATAAAGCGGTAATTTATAACCACAAGCTTCTAAGAAAGTTGCTTCGATTTTTAGTAATTCAAGAGGTGAATATCCATTGAATTTTCGGCCAAGAGTTTGATGTACTTTTCCAATGTAATTTAGTTCTATTGCCCCGTGTGAGTCCGAAAGGTGTTTCCAACTATCTGTTTTATCTAAAATATTTCCAACAGCGCATTGTTTACAACATTCAGGCTGCAACTCATTATTGTGAAAGGCATTATACAATTTTTTTATAGCTGAATCTAGTCTGCGAGAAGTTTTCATGGCGTCTTTTTATCCCAATTTATAGAAAAATAATAAAAAATCCTAAACACTTCTTAAAAAACTAAGGGAACAAAGAACTTAAATAGAAGCATCAACAAAACTACAGCAATTAAGTTTATTATGATTCCTACCTTAGCCATTTCACTCACTTTTACATAGCCACTGGCAAATACAATAGCATTTGGAGGTGTGGCCATAGGAAGCATAAATGCACAACTACTTGCTATAGTTACAGGGATTAGAAGATATAAAATGGGTATTTCTAGCCCTATAGCGATTCCTGCAACAACAGGAATTAAAACAGCTGTTAAGGCTACGTTGCTCATTAATTCTGTCATAAATAACATTAAAATTATAAGTAATGATGCCATTAGTAAAATACTGATATTACTATTAGAAATACTGGTAGCTACTAAATCTACAATACCACTTGCCGACATAGCTTCTGCTAATGCTAAACCGCCGCCAAAAAGAATTAAAATACCCCAAGCTAGTTTTTGAGTATCATTCCATTTCAATATAAAATCTCCTTTTTTTAAGTTAAAAGGAATTGTAAATAAAGCTAGCGCACCCAAAATACTTATCATGGTATCGGTTAATCCTAAAGCTGGAATTAATGAGTTTATAAGACTTCTAAAAATCCAGAGAAAAACGATAACACCAAAAGTTATTAAAACCTGTTTTTCTTTACCAGACATAGCGCCTAATTTTTTGAGTTCATCATTAATAACATTTTTTGAAGCATTAAAAACTAAACCATTATTTGGAAACATCCATTTTACTAAAACAAAATAAATGATAGTGATTAGAATAATAGAAAAGGGTAAGCCAATAAGCATCCATTTAAAGAAAGAGATTTCTATATTATATTCGTTTTCAAGAATACCAATTAATACTGAATTTGGTGGCGTGCCAATTACCGTAGCAATACCACCAGCATTTGCTGAAAAAGCAATTCCAAGCATAACACTTAATGCGAAATTTTGATCTTTTTTAGTAAAACCATCTGCATCATCAATAAGTAATTTTATAACAGACATGGCAATGGGAAGCATAACAACAGTACTTGCGGTGTTACTTATCCACATACTCATAAAAGCTGTAGCAATCATAAAACCAAGTATTACTTTATTTGGTGTTGTTCCTGTTTTTTTAATAATATTTAAAGCAATCCTTTTATGCAGGTTTACTTTTTCTAAGGCTAAGGCCAAAATAAATCCTCCGAAAAAGAGAAATACAATGGGGCTTCCGTAATTTGCACCAACATCTGCAATTGGCATTACTTTGAATAATGGGAATAAAAGTAAAGGTAATAACGAGGTTACCGAAATAGAAACCGCTTCTGTAATCCACCAAAAAACCATCCAAAGCGCCGTAGCAATAACAGTATCTGCTTTTTCTGAAATAATTTCAAATGGTAAGTATTGAACAATGATGAATAGTATTGGACCTAAAAAAAGACCAATTATCTTAGATTTTGGATGTTTTATCATGTACTTAGTTGGCTCAATAAATTAATTATTGTCGTTTTAAAGTTAATCAAAATTTTAATGAAATAGATATAAGTAGTAATTTTGCAACATGAGTAAACCACTAACAGAACAAGAACTTCACAATTTAGCAATGAATCATGTTGGGAAAGATTTAGAGCACCGTGGTTTTGAGTTTATTGCAGTTAATAGTAAACTTAAAAAACATCCGCAATTTGTGTGTATTGATAAAACCAAACAATATTATTTTGTAATTGTTAGAGCCGTAATTTTACCAGAAAACCCTAATAATTATGATGTGGTTTGGATGGAATCTTTTAAAAATCATGCCAGAGATAAAGATGCAAAAGTGCTTTATGCAGGTGTAGGTTTAGGTAATGTTAATGGTGAAAAATTACCTATTTATTTAAACCAAGAGTATTTAATAGAGTATAACGGCATTCAAGTTTTAGAAACGAATTTAAATTAATCTTTATCGCATTCACAGCGAAGCGAAGAATCTCTTAAATTATGAAAAATATAATTTTATTTCTATTTGGGATTTCTTTATTCACTTGTAAACATACTCCAAATAAAGTTGAAGTAGAATCTTTTCAAAACACAAAACTTGAAGGTTCGGTTTTTGGAACGTTTTATCAAGTGACGTATGATTCTGAAACTAATTACGAAAAACAATTTGATAGTCTGTTTTTTGTGATCAATAAATCTATGTCTACCTATCAAACTGATTCTGATATTTCAAAATTAAACCGAAATGAAACAGTTGAAATTGATGCTCATTTTAAAAAAGTTTTTGAAGCTTCTAAAAAAATACATCAAGAAACAGAAGGCGCTTTCGATCCCACAATAGGCGCTTTAGTAAATGCTTGGGATTTTGGTCCGGAAGGGAAAATAGAAAATTTAGATAGTCTTAAAATTCAAAATTTGATGCAATCGGTTGGTTTCGATAAAGTCTCTATTTTGGAAAATAAAGTAGTTAAACTAACCAATACATTTATAGATTTTAATGCGATTGCAAAAGGCTATGCTGTTGATGTTGTTGCAAAGTTTTTAGATCAAAAAAATGTGACTAATTATATGGTAAATATTGGAGGTGAGCTAAATGCTAAGGGTTTTAACTTGGAGAAAAAAGCTGGTTGGACTGTTGGTGTTGAGAACCCAAATTTTGATGGCACGCAAAGTTATGATAAAGTATTTGTTTTAAAAGACGAAGCTATGGCAACCTCAGGAACGTATAGAAAGTTTAAAACAGATGAAAACGGTAATAGATATGCGCATATAATTGATGCTAAAACAGGTTACCCAAGTAAAACAAATTTATTGAGCATTTCTGTTATTGCTAAAGATTGTATGACTGCAGATGCCTATGCCACTGCTTTTAAAGCTATGGGAATTAAAAAAGTTGAAATGTTTTTAAAATCTCATGAAGAACTTAAGGTTTTTTTAATTTTTGAAAACGACGAAAACAATCTTGAAACGTTGTCCTTTAATAATTTTCCAGAATAATTTATTATTTAATGTGACCTTTTAAAAAATGGAGTGTCTTATAGATGCTATTAATCAATAAAAAAGTTGAGGGAACTTAAAGGTGAACTTGGCTTTTTTTGTTTTTAAAAGCTACGGGTATAATTTCACCTTTAGCTAAACAATATTTTTCAATGTCTTTTTCAGAAAGTTTAGAAGTGTAATCTACTTCATCAACCTTAAAACCTATAGTTCTAAGTTTATCGAAATAATCGCGCCCGTAAATACGAACGTGGTCGTATTGACCAAATATTTTGGCACGCTCTTTTTTATCAATAATAGTATCATCTTCAAAAGTGACATCTCGATTTAAATCTTGTGGAATTTGAAGTATTGCCATTCCTTGAGGTTTTAATACCCGATAGAGTTCGTGCATGGCTTTTGTGTCGTCAGGAATGTGCTCTAAAACGTGGTTACAAAAAATAATATCATAGCTATTATTTTCAAAAGGTAAATTACAAATATCAGCTTTAACATCGGCTAAAGGCGAATTTAAATCTGTAGTGGTGTAATCTAAATTAGGCATTTTTCTAAAACGTTTGTAGAATGCTTGCTCTGGAGCAAAATGAAGCACCTTTTTTGAAGTAGTAAAAAAATCAGTTTTATTTTTAAGATATAACCAAAGTAATCTGTGTCTTTCTAAACTTAATGTTGAAGGTGATAATACGTTATTGCGTTGTTTGCCATAACCGTAAGGTAAAAAGGTTTTAAAACTTTTTCCATCTATTGGGTCTGTAAAGTTATTTCCTTTTAAGAAGAAGGCTAAAATTGGACGAATTATATAACTCAGCCTAATTAGTAAAGGTCTAGGGATTATGTTAAGTATAAATTTAAAGAGTTTTTTCATAGTTATTACACCGAGATTCACTGAGTTTTCACAGAGATACACGGAGTGCTTACTCGGTTGTGTTTATAAACCTTTTAATACCGTTCTTTAAAAGTTTGGTATTGAAGTTTAATAGTAATCCAATTGGATAATCTCCTAATTTCATATACGTTAAAATTTGAGCACTATGGACATCCGTGAATTTTTCTACTGTCTTGAGCTCAATAACAATTTTATGTTCTACAAGTAAATCAATTCTGTAACCATGATCTAAAGTTATGTATTTATAAGTTATAGGCTGAGAAACTTCTTTTTGAACAGAATACCCCATGGCTTTTAATTCATAAAACAGACATTCTTGATAAGCAGATTCTAGTAAACCAGGGCCAAGCACTTTATGAACTTCAATTGCAGCTCCAATAATGTTTTCAGTAATTTTATCGTAAATCATATTCTTAATTGAAGTCAAGAATTCTCTGTGACACTCTGCGGAAACTCTGTGAATCTCTGCGTAATAGAAAAAAATTAAAGCACTAAGACCTTTTGTCGAAGTTCACTCTCCTCATCACTCACAATCCCTAAAGCATCATAAATATATGCAAATGTTGAAAGCAATTCAGGTTTACCATTAACTAAGGCAACATCATGTTCAAAATGGGCACTTGGTTTATTATCAAGTGTAGTAATAGTCCAGCCATCTCTGTGCTGTTTTATACGATGTGTTCCCATGTTAATCATAGGCTCAATAGCTACAACCATGCCTTCAACAAACTTTTTACCTCGACCGCGTTTGCCATAGTTTGGCATTTCTGGGTCTTCATGCATTTTTTTTCCTAAACCATGCCCAACCAATTCTCTAACTACGCCATAACCATGGTCTTCACAATATTTTTGAATAGCATAACCCACATCGCCTACACGGTTATTTACTTTAAATTCTCTGATACCAACATAAAGTGATTCTTTAGTAATTTGAAGTAATTTTTCGGTTTCAGAATCTATTTCACCAACAGGAAATGTATAGGCATGATCGCCGTAAAATCCATTTTTTAAAGCGCCACAATCTATGGAAATAATGTCGCCTTCAACTAATGGTTCACCATTAGGAATACCATGAACTACTTGAGTATTTGGGCTCATGCAAAGTGTGTTAGGAAAATCATATAATCCTAAAAAACCAGGTATTGCTCCATGGTCTCTAATATGTTCTTCAGCAATTTTATCTAATTGTAAAGTAGTAACTCCAGGTTTAATGGCTTTTGCAACCTCACCTAATGTTTTTGATACAATTAAGGCACTTTCGCGCATCAATTCTATTTCTTCTTTTGTTTTTACTACAATCATACTTTGAAAATAATTTATTTGAAAAGACTAAAAAAACCACTTGTCTTTTTTGGGATTTCTGGAGTTTCATTGGTAAGTAATTGATAAACTTCACCCCAACCTATAAAACCACCAACATTTCTATCATCAATAAACAAATCGGCATGTATTTTTCTACTCATAGACTCATTGTATTCTTCTTCTGAAAAACTTTTATTAACAGCATAAAAAACTATGCCATTGTCTTTACAAAAATTTACTGCTTCTTCTAATTTTATTCCACTTCTATACGTCCAAAGTATTAGACGGTGCCCTTCTTCTTGTAGCTTCTTTAAAGTTTCAAACGCAAAAATTTGAGGCTTGCCAATTTTTGGGTAAGCATCTTCAACTATGGTACCATCAAAATCTACAGCTATTATAAGTGTGTCGAGGCTAAATATCATTCTAATTTATTGATTCGGGTTGTTTGCAAAAATACATTTTATTTTTTTGAATAACTTATACTAATGCATGTTGAGTCATAGCTTTGGGTTGTTTAACACCCATGAGTTTTAAAATAGTAGGTGCTATATCTCCTAAAACTCCATCTTTAATTTCTTTTAGTTCATTGTCAATTAAAATAACAGGAACTGGGTTTGTAGTATGCGCTGTATTTGGGCTTCCATCAGGGTTTATCATGGTTTCACAATTACCATGATCTGCAATGAGTAGTGTTGAGTAACCATTTTCTAAGGCTGTGGTAACCACATCTTTTACACATTGGTCAACCGCTTCGCATGCTTTTATTGCGGCATCCATTACACCTGTATGCCCAACCATATCGCCGTTTGCGAAATTTAAACAAACAAAATCTACATCACCTTTTTTCAATTCAGCTACCAGAGCATCTTTCAATTCAAAAGCGCTCATTTCTGGTTTTAAATCGTAGGTGGCAACTTTTGGAGAATTTCTTAATATTCGTGTTTCACCTTCAAATTCTTTTTCTTGTCCACCAGAAAAGAAGAAGGTTACATGTGGATATTTTTCTGTTTCTGCTATTCTAATTTGTTTTTTTCCATTTTTAGAAAGTACTTCACCTAAAGTTTCAGTTAAATTATCTTTATTGAAAATAACTTTTACATTTTTGTAGGTATCATCATAATTTGTAAGCGTTACATAATGTAAATTAAGCTTATGCATATTTTGTTCATGAAAATCTTTTTGAGATAAAGCCTCGGTTAATTCACGCCCACGGTCTGTTCTAAAATTAAAAAATATAACAACATCATCCTCCTTAATTTTTGCTACAGGATTACCAGAACTATCTGTCATTATAATGGGTTTTATAAACTCATCGGTAATATCATTATCATAATTTTTTCTGATGGTTGTAGTTGCATTTGTAGATTTTTCACCCACACTATTTACAAAAGCATCATAAGCTAATTTAACGCGCTCCCAACGTTTATCTCTATCCATAGCGTAATAACGACCTGTTATAGTTGCTAATTTGGTTTTGGAGTTTTCTAAATGAGTTTCGAGTTCGGTTACAAAACCATACCCAGATTTTGGGTCAACATCGCGTCCGTCTGTAAAAGCGTGTATAAATGTGTTTTCTAAGCCAAAATTGTTTGCAGCATCAATTAACCCAAATAAATGATTGATATGCGAATGCACGCCACCATCACTTAATAACCCCAAAAAATGAACATCTTTATTATTGTCTTTTGCATACTTAAAAGCATTAACTAATACTTTTTCGGTGTTTAGCGTTTTATTTTTCACAGCTAAATTCACCTTAACCAAATCTTGATATACAATACGGCCAGCACCTAAATTCATGTGTCCTACCTCACTATTTCCCATTTGCCCTTCTGGTAAACCCACATGTAAACCATCAGTTCTTAAAGTTGCAAAAGGGTATTTTTTATATAAAGAATCTATAAAAGGTGTATATGCATGATCGATTGCTGAAACTTTAGGGTCTGGAGAATTTCCCCATCCGTCAAGTATCATTAGGATAACTTTTTTGTTCATTTTCTTAAAATTTATTACAATACAAAGATACTTATTTTGAGTAAAACAGGAGTTAAATAATAATTCTTAAAGCACTATTTTACAGGGTTTTTACAAATATTAAATTAACACTCTATTTGTTAATTATTTGTGAACTAAACGTTAAAAATGTGTTATTAATCATTTTTCGTGTAACAAATTGAAACTTTTATCGTCTCTTTAGTATATCAAAAAACGTAATCATAAATCAAATTAAAATCTTTCATCATGAAAAAAACAATCATTATTTCCGCAATCGCATTATGCTTTTCAATTGTATCAGTAAATGCCACTCCATCAATTTCAACAGTTGAAACTTATGAAACAGTAGCTCTACTAAAAGTAAATTCTTTTTGTGTATCTATCGCTAAAGGTGATATAGAAACAGTTAGAAAATTAATTATTAGAGGCGAGGATGTTAACGAAAAATCAAACGGTATGACTCCGGTTATGTATGCTGCAAAATTTAACAGAACTGATATTTTAAAACTTTTAATATCTCAGGGTGCTAATTTAAAAGCAAAATCTGACAAAGGGATGACAGCTGCAAAATATGCTGAAATACACGGCGCTGATGATGCATATAAAATTATTAAAGAAGCATTAGCTGAAAATAAAAAAAGAAAATAATTGTAAAAAGCTTATAATTATTTTGAGTTAGTCACTCGTAAAAAAGCCTTGTTTAACAAGGCTTTTTTTATTTTATTGATTTTTGTGTTTTTTAATAGCTTCTCGTATTTTTTCAATCCTATTATCAGGATCTGGATGTGTACTTTGAAATTCTGGAACTCGATTAGGTCCAGCTGCATCTTTTAGAATTTCCATAACACCAATCATTTCTTCAGGATTATAACCTGCTTTTAACATGAAGCGTACACCTAAATCATCACTTTCTAGTTCATCATCTCTTCCATTAGTTAAAAGTGTATTTTGACCAATACCGCTCACTAATGCACCCATATCTGCGCCTACAGAACCAGCAGTTGCCAAACCTTGCCAGTATTCACTTTCAGCAATTCGCTCTGCGCTATGACGCCCTAAAACATGTCCGATTTCATGACCTAAAACACCAGCTAATTGGTCTTCATTTTGCAATTTAGAAAACAGTGCGTAAGTAATAAATATTTGTCCTCCGGGAAGCGCAAAAGCATTAATAGCATTTGGGTCTGCTAATAAATGAAATTCATATTTATAAGGTGTTTGTTTAGCTATACTATTGTTTATTAATTTATTTCCAACATTATCTACTAAAGCTTGATATTGATTGCTTGAATGCAAGCCGCCATGTTGTTGAGCCATTTGCGGTGCGCTTTGTAAACCAATAGCAATTTCTTCATTAGCAGACATAGAAATAGTTTGCATCCTTCCCGTATATGGGTTTTCCTCTCTTTGGCTACACCTTTTAAAAACAAAAAATAAGGCGATTGCAACTCCAATTAATAAACGATACTTAAGATTTTTACTTCTCATTTTAATGATATTTTACAAGCTTAAAGTTAGTAAATTCTGGATTATGTTTTTTGGACACCATTTTTAAACAAGGTTACATACATTTTATAGTTGTTTAAACATGGTATAATGTAAACCAATGCCTTTAACATCAAACGATTCTCCAATAATTTTATAGTTACTTTTCTTGTAGAAATTAACGGCAACTTCTCTGGCGTTACACCAAACTATTTTTGCTTTTTTATTTTTTAAAAGAGATTCGCCATATTTTAAGATGATATGACCAAAACCTTTACCTTGAAAATCGTTTAAAATAGCCATACCTCGAAGCTGATATTGATGGGTTTCAGAAAGCACATTGTATTTTTTTTTTAAAAACGTACAAATACCAATTAATTTTTCTTCACTAAATAGCCCTAAATGGAAAGTAGTTTCTAAATCATCTCCATCAAAAATACAGGATTCTAAAGGTTTTCCTTTTCTTAAAATAGGATGTCTAACAGAATAAGTTTCTTTTGAATCAATTATTTTTATTGAATATTCTAGGTTTTTATGAGTTAAAATTTCAGTCATTTTGTAATTTTTATGATTACTCAAAAAAAAGCTAATATCTTTTTATTTTAAATCGTTTAATTGGGTGTTTTGGGCAACTTCATAAGGTGTTTTATTGTACTCAAAAATTCTGGCTGTTAGCGTTCCTTTTAAAATAATAGAATGTCCTTTTACTAATAGCCAACTACCTTCGCGTAAACCAATAACAGGATGTGTGTTAAAATTATGAAACTCTTTTATTCTAGTTTCTCTAGTTTCACCCATATGTTTGCTAGTTATATTAGGGTCTAGGTAATGCGGATTAATGTTAAATGGAACCAACCCCAAAGCGTTAAAACTTGGCGGATATATAACAGGCATATCGTTTGTGGTTTTTATGGTTAATCCACAAATATTACTTCCAGCGCTTGTGCCTAAATAAGGTGTGCCATTATTAATTGTTTTTTTTAAAACATCTATTAAATTATTTCTATACAATTGATTGGTTAAAACAAACGTATTACCACCACCAACAAAAATACCTTTTGCGTTTATTATAGCTTCAATAGGGTTTTCAAACGTATGAATACCAATTACTCTTTTATCTATTTTAGAAAATACATTACTTACTTTTTTTGTATAATTATCATGCGAAATACCACTCGGTCTTGCATAAGGTATAAAAAGAATGGTTTTAGTGTTTTTGAAAAATGAAGTTAAATCTTTTAAAATGTATTCTAAATAATCACCACCATGTAACGTTGAGGTACTAGCAATAATAATATTTTTCATAATTAATTTTAAAGTATAAGAAATACAAATGTAATGTATAATAATATTTTATATCTATAACAGTTGCTAAGTAAGTTTTATATATTAACTTAGAGTAAAAATAAACATGAAAAAAATTCTAATCCTTTTAATTCTTAGCACATCCTTAAATGTTGTTTCTCAAAACTTTAATAGACAGGAAGTTAACGGAAAAATTATTGTTGAAAGTAATGATGTTACCGGTATAACCGTTTTTAATAAGTCTTCAAATATTGGTACAATTACAAACGAAAATGGTGAGTTTACTTTAAAAGTAGCATTAAACGATTTAATTGAAGTAAGTGCTTTGCAATATGAAAATCTTAGTTTTAGAGTTAATGATGACATAATGGCATCAAAAACAATGAAATTTTTTTTAATAGAAGAAATTAATAGGCTGGATGAAATTATTCTTTTACCAAATGGTCTTTCGGGAAGCTTAAATGAAGATGTGAGTAGATCTAAACGTTTTACTCCAAAAATGAATGCTATTTATTTTGGAATAAAAAATAGTGATGCGTTTGATTTTAAGGATGATTACAAATCGGAAGTTAAAAATATGACTGTAAATACCGAACGGAATCAGTTAGTAAATGGGCTCAATATTGTTAATGTAGTTGACCAATTATTGTTGCCTTTATTTCGATCTGAAGCAAAAAATAAAAAGGTAAAAGGTATACCAGATGTGCCAGTTGAGTCTATTAAATATTATTTTGGGTCTGAGTTTTTGGTGTCTAATTTTAATATTCCAGAACATCGTGTTCAAGAGTTTATAGCTTATGTTCAAAGCGATGATTTTGATTTTTCATTACTAAAATATGGTAAAGAAATGCAATTTTTAGAATTACTTCATAAAAAAAGTATTGATTTTTTAGATAAAAAACATTAAAAATTTGAATTGAACGTCCTTTCTATTTAACAAAAGATTAAAAGTACTTTGTGTTTTATTTAAGATTTGAAAACCGTTCTTTGGTAAGTTAATTGTACCTAAATGACACGGTTATTCATTTTATTTGCATGTCTTTTTTTATCACTTCTTTTAAATAGTCAATCTGTTAGTAGGGTGGAAGTAAAAGGTGTTATTCTTTCTAAATCGAATGATGTTGAAGCAGTAACGATTTTTAATAAATCTTCAAATGAAGGTACAATCACAAATTTTAATGGTGAATTCATAATAAAAGTTGCTAAAAATGATGTTATCGAAATTTCAGCACTACAATTTCAAACAGTTAATCTTACTATTGATGCCGATATTGTCGAATATGAAATTTTGAAAATTCAATTAGTAGAGCAGGTCAATAGTTTAGATGCTGTATTGCTTTACTCGGGTTTAACAGGAAATATAAATGAAGACATAATAAACGTAAAAACAGTTAAGCCTATAGTTTTAGATATGGGTAATATGGATATAGATTTTGAGTATAACGATATTAAAGCGTTTGATAAAGAAGTAGTTCAAGATCATTTAACATCTATAATCACTCCTGATGCACGTAAATATATGCCTGATTTTGTTGAAATTTTTAAATTAATAACAAAATCTAAAGTAAATCTATCTCCAAAAATAAATTTTTTTGAAAATAAAAGAAAAGAAAAGCCAAAGTATTTATTGGACATTTACACACATGATTATATTCAAGAAACCTTTAATATACCGCCCAAACATATTCAAGCTTTTATTGCTTTTGTAGAAAATGATGGTATACATCCAATTTTTTTAGAACCTGAGAACGAAATACGACTTATTCAATTTTTAATTCGTGAAAGTGAACTATTTTTAAAACAGGATAATGTTAAGAACTAAATATTTTGTAGCATTAATTGTTTTATTTTTTAGTAAAATAATTACCGCTCAAACTTTAGAAATATCTGGTAAAGTCTCAAGCAAAACTGATGTTGAAAACATTCACATCATTAATAAAACGGCTAAATTTTTTACGGTTACAAACCAAACAGGGAATTTCAATATTTCAGGAAAACTTAATGATACTATTGTTTTTTCATCTATACAACACAAACTGACAGAGGTTGTAATTACAGAAGATATCATTTTAAGCAAAACTATTTTTGTAACCTTAGAAGAACAAATTAACGAATTAGACGAAGTTATTGTTGGAAAGATACTTACTGGCGATTTAAATTCAGATATTAATAACACAGAAGGCGATCCGCCAATTAATTTCTACGATGTTGGCATACCTGGTTATACAGGTAAAATAGCTACACAAAGTGAACGCCGATTACATGAAGCTACAAGTGGCGGAGGTTTCATTCCATTAAACCCAATTTTAAATGCTATTTCTGGACGAACTAAAATGCTAAAAGAGCAAGTAAAATTAGAAGAAAAAGATAATTTATTACACAAAATTAAAACAACACTTTCAAAAGATTTCTTTATTGTTTATAATCTTGATGAGCGTTTACGAGCAGATTTCTTTTATTTCTGTGAAGAAGACCCCAATTTTAATTTACGCTGTAAAAATAAAAGTGACATAGAAATATTTGAGTTTTTGAAAGAAAAACTATTTGAATATAAGGAAAACTTGAATTCAAATAAAAATTAAAGTAGGGTTATTTTTAATACGTTTAATGCGTTTTTAGTTTTTAAATTCAACATGTTTAAAGCTGCAAGTTTTCTTTTTTTGTTTTTATTATTGCCTTTCCAAAAGGTAATATCTCAATCTGTAGAAATTAATGGTTTTGTTAAAAGTGATAAAGATGTTGAAAATATTCACGTCATTAATAAAACAGCTCAAGTTTTCACGGTTACAAATAGCAAAGGTGAATTTAAAATTTCGGCTAGTATAAACGATACATTAATAGTTACTTCCATACAACACAAAACGCAAACCTTTATTATTGATAGAAATGTTATAGCATTTAAAACCTGTGTTATAAAATTAGAAGAATTAGTTAACGAGTTAGATGAAGTTACCGTTGGCAAAATACTTACTGGCGATTTAAATATGGATGTCATTAATACAGAAGGCAATCCACCAATTAATTTCTACGATGTTGGTATACCAGGTTACACCGGAAAAATTGCTACACAAAGTGAGCGCAAATTAAATGAGGCAACTACTGGAGCTAATGGGCAAAAGTTAAAATGGTATTCACCATTAACAGGTGCAATTCCATTAAATCCTATTATAAATGCTATTTCTGGACGAACTAAAATGTTAAAACAGCAAATAATATTAGAGGAAAAAGAGAATTTATTACACCAAATTAAAACAACACTTTCAAAAGATTTCTTTATTGTATATGATCTTGATGACGGTTTAAAAACAGATTTTTTCTATTTCTGTGAAGAAGACCCCAATTTTAATTTACGTTGTAAAAATAAAAGCGACATAGAAATATTTGAGTTTTTGAAAGAAAAACTGGTAGAATATAAGGAAAACTTGAATTCAAATAAAAATTAACTATTTACGGAATGCTTTTTGGGAACAACAATAAAAGTTATATTTAGCAATTATTAAATCAGCACCATGAAACACCTAAAAATTCTACTACTAGTTTTTATTATTCCTCTTTTTGCATTTACAACGATGCATAAATATTATATAAGCGTTACTCAAATAAACTATATAGAAGATAAACAATCGGTACAAATAACGGCTAGAATTTTTATTGATGATTTTGAAAATATATTGAGAGCGCGTTATGATAAAAGTATAACCTTAGCAGGGAAAGATGAGCCTGAAACAATTAATACGTTTATTGAGAAGTATTTAAAAGAAAAAATCACTATCAAAATAAATAATAAAGCGACAAATATTACTTTTATTGGTAAAGAATATGAAGGCGATATCATGCGTTGTTATTTAGAAATTGAAGGTGTAAAAAGTATTCAATCTATTGAAATTTCTAATAAAATATTATTCGATTTATTTGAAGATCAACAAAACATCATAAAAACAAAAATTAATTCCAAACAAAAAAGTGTTATCCAAACTTCTAGTAACAACAAAACGTTGTTAAATTTTAATTAAAAAAAAGTTAAAACCTGAAAAATTTACTATTTTCGAGGGTTTTTAGTTATAAAATCTCACTCTTTTTTAGCTAAAACAAAAAATTCATTAAATAAATTAAAAAATTGAGAATGAAAAAAATCACTTACTTCTGCTTTTCTTTATTGTTTATGTCATCTGCAATGTTTGCTCAAGAACAAGAAAAAACAAAGCCTCAAGGTCATACAGATCAGAACAAATTCAGACAAATGAAAGATGTTTTAGCAACGCCTAACGAGTCTAGAACAGCATCTGGAGCTCCAGGTTATGCTTATACGCAGCAGAAAGTGGATTATGTTATGGATATTCGATTAGATGAAGATAAGCATCAAATTTACGGCGATGAGAAAATAACGTATCATAATAATTCTAAAGATCATTTAGAATATTTATGGATTCAGCTCGATCAAAACATGAGAGCTAAAGACTCCAAAACACCAGATATTGACTCAGAAAGTTTCAATGCAGCATTTAATGGGCCTATAACTTTTACAAATACGAATTTAAAAGAACGTTTTGATGGTGGTTTTAATATTGAGCATGTTAAAAATGAAGATGGTTCAGATGTGTCATATATGATTAACCAAACGATGATGCGCATAAATTTACCTAAACCATTAGCTCCAGGAGCTGTTTTTAAATTCCAAATAAAATGGTGGTATAATGTAAATAACCATATTCTTGATGGTGGAAGATCGGGTTATGAGCCTTTTCCTGATGGAAATAGTACTTTTGTAATTGCTCAATTTTTCCCAAGGCTTTGTGTTTATGATAATGTAGAAGGTTGGCAAAATATGCAATTTTGGGGCAGAAGTGAATTTGCTTTAGAGTTTGGCGATTATGATGTAAAACTAACTGTACCTGCAGACCATAAATTAGAAGCTACTGGCGTATTACAAAACCCAAAAGATGTTTTAACTAAAGAACAACAAAAGCGTTTTGAAACTGCTAAAAAATCATTTAAAGATCCTGTTTTTATTGTAACCCAAGAAGAGGCTGAAAAAGCTGAAACCGAACGTAGCAAAAAACAAAAAACATGGCATTTTAAAGCAGAAAAAGTAAGAGATTTTGCGTTTGCAACATCAAGAAAGTTTCTTTGGGACGCTATGGCGGTTGATATAAATGGAAAAACAGTTATGGCAATTTCTTTATATTCTAAAGAAGGCAATCCTTTATGGGAAGAACACTCAACGCGAGTTGTTGCAAATACTTTAGAGGAATATTCAAAGCTTACTTTCGACTATCCATACAATAAAGCTGTTTCAGTTCATGCTCAAATGGGTATGGAATATCCAATGATTTGTTTTAATTTTGGGCGTCCACAACCAGATGGAACCTATTCTGAAAGACTAAAACGAGGGATGATTAATGTTATTACTCACGAGGTTGGGCATAATTTTTTTCCTATGATTGTGAATAGTGATGAACGCCAATGGACATGGATGGACGAAGGTTTAAATTCGTTTGTTGAAATTTTAGCAGAATTAGATTATGACCCTGATTTTATAACAGGAAATCTGCCAAAAGATATTGTGCCTTACATGGGCGGCGATCAAAGTTATATTTCTCCAATAATGTCTCAAGGCGATTATGTATATCAATTCGGTCCAAACGCTTATACCAAGCCAGCTGCCGGACTTTACATGTTAAGACAAACCATTATGGGACCAGAATTGTTTGATTATGCGTTTAGAACCTATTCGCAACGTTGGATGTTTAAACACCCAACACCTGCAGACTTTTTCAGAACTATGGAAGATGCATCAGCCATGGATTTAGACTGGTTTTGGAGAGGTTGGTTCTACACCACAGATTATACCGATATTGGTGTTAAAGATGTTAAAAAATACTATTTAACAGATACGCCAACCGAAAAAGCAAAAAAAATTGCGAAGCAAAATAACATGAATCTGGATGATTATAAAGACAAGTTGGTTTATTTTGCTGAAGAAGTAGATGGTGTAGCGCCTCAAAATACGAAGAGTGCTTCAGATTTTAAATTTTTAAATGATCATTTAGAAAGTTTACCAGAAGATGAGAAATCTAGACAAATGGAAGCTCCTAAATATTTTTATGAAGTTACTTTTGAAAAACCAGGAGGGTTAGTAATGCCTATCATTTTAGAATTAACGTATGAAGATGGTACAAAGGAAAGAAAAACGTATCCTGCTCAAATATGGCGTTATAACGAAAACGAAGTAAAAAAGGTTTTTAAAACGCAAAAAGCCATTACTAATTTTGTTGTAGACCCAGATTTAGAAACCGCAGATGTTGATACTTCTAATAATACATGGCCTAAAAAAGTAGAAGAAAATAACTTTGACCAATTTAAAGAAAAGGTTAAAGGATAATTAAAGAACAACTATTACAACCGAAATAAAAATCAAAAATAAAAATGAAAAAAGCAACTTATTTAGTCCTTTCTATAGTTTTTATGTATTCTGGAGTTTTTGCGCAAGAGCAAGTTAAAGAAGCAGGAAAAACAGGACATACCAATACCAACAAATTTAAACAGTTATACGAGGAGTTTGCCACGCCTAATATGTTTAGAACTGGTTCAGGTGCGCCAGGTCCCGCTTATTATCAGCAACAAGCTGATTATAAAATGGACATCAAAATTGATGATGTTAA
>JBAQZZ010000151.1:0-10344 GCA_049791475.1 Flavobacteriaceae bacterium
TCCCTTGGCCAAGTATGGCACGAACCATTTGGGGAAATCACCAGCGTTACAAGGACACCTATTTTTCAGCTTATGAAAATAAATATTTTACTGGTGATGGCGCATTGCGTGATGAAGTAGGATATTATAGAATTACAGGTCGTGTAGATGATGTGATTATAGTTTCTGGGCATAATTTGGGAACAGCTCCTATTGAAGATGCTGTAAACGAGCACCCAGCAGTTGCCGAAAGTGCTATTGTAGGTTTTCCGCACGATATAAAAGGCAATGCGCTTTATGGCTATGTCATTTTAAAAGATGTTGGAGAAACAAGAGATCATAATAATTTACGAAAAGAAATCAATCAGATTATTACAGAGCATATTGGCCCGATAGCGAAATTGGATAAAATACAGTTTACAAACGGTTTACCAAAAACACGTTCTGGGAAAATAATGCGGCGTATTTTACGAAAAATAGCGCATAAAGACACCAGTAATTTAGGTGATACGAGTACGCTTTTAAACCCAGAAGTGGTGCAGGATATTATGGATAATGCATTGTAAATTAAACACTTCAAAATTTATTTAATGAAATTTATTTTTACTTCAATTATAGTTGTTTTTTTTGTTAAACCAACATTGGGTCAAATTAATTATCCTATAACGATAAAAAAACCAGTTGTTGATATTTACCACGGTAACAAAATTATTGATGATTATAGATGGTTAGAGTTTCAGGAAAACGACTCTGTTAAAGAATGGATAGACAGTCAAAATAAACTTTCTGTTAAATACTTAAAAAAGTTAACTAGATCGAATCAAACAGATGAACAAATAAATAAGTATATGTTCAGCGAAATGGGAGATTATGATGGAAAAATTAAACCTGATAATGACGAAAAGTATTATTTCAGGTATTTCGTAAATGCTTCAAATACTACTCCTTCGTTATATTATAAAAAGGGAATAAATTCGAAATATTATATTTTAGTAAACTCTTCAACATTATCAGCAAAAGATAAAATTGATATTGATTATTATAAAGTTTCTAAAAATAATACACATTTAGCTTATCAATACAATAGAAATGGTAGTGACTGGCATGAAATTAGAGTAGTTAAAATAGATAAAAAAAGACATTACCAGAATGTTTTGAAACACACTAGGCGAACTGGGATTTTTTGGTGGAATAATGGGTTTTTTTATAAAAAATATCCTTTTGATTCAATCAATGCAACTTATAAAAAACCTACTATTATGTATCATTCAATAGGTACAAAACAAAATGATGATAAGTTGATGTTCAAGTCATATAGCGATGATGAAGATATAAGCATTATTGGTACAAAAGACGAAAGCTTTTATATAACTAAAAGAGAGAATTCAAAAACAGAAATTTTTAATTATTATTTGTTCAATCCACAAATAGATAAAGATAAAATAGGTTTCAGACCTTTCCTGATTAATACTAAATATGATTTAAGTTTCCATACTAAAAAGGATAGTATAATTTACGCTAAGACTGTTATAAACGAAAAAACACAGCTTATTTCTATTAATATAAACGAACCTACTAAGTTTAATCTAATATCACCCGCATATCAACATCATGCTTTACAACATATTGAAATGATGGATGATTTTATAGTCTTATCCTACTATGCTTTAGAGGGTTCTATTTTGACTAAAATAAATTATGATGGCGAGGTTTTAAATGAATGTGTTTTACCTAAAGGGTTGTCTGTTAATAGTTTAAGTTATGATGAAAATTATTCTGAATTCTTTTTTTATTTAAGTTCATATACAATACCACAGGTGCTTTACAAATTAGATTTAGAAACATTTAAATATGAATTAGTAGGAGAAACTGAAGTAAATTTTGATTTTAAAGGGTATAAATTTCAACAAGATTATTTTACATCGCATGATGGTGTAAAAGTGCCAATTTTCATAGTCTATAAAGATTCATTAAAGACTGACAAATCAACGCCATTTTTAATGAAAACTTATGGTGGTTATGGATTAACAAATGTGCCACATTATAATCCAGGAATAGTTTATTTTATTGAAAATGGAGGCGCATTTGCTTATGTAGATATTAGAGGAAGCGGTGGTTTTGAAAAAGGTTGGCACGAAGAAGGGCGAAGACTTAAAAAGCTGAATGGGATAAAAGATTTCATATCAGCAGCTGAATATTTAATTAAAAAACAATATACTGCACCAAAAAAAATAGCTATTACAGGAACATCACATGGTGGATTAATTATGGCCGCTTCAATTACCCAAAGACCAGATCTTTTTGGGAGTGCCGTAATTAATGTTGGAGTTTTAGATATGTTAAGATTTGAAAAATTTACTATTGGATCTGCTGTTTTGAACATACAAGAATTTGGATCTGTAACAAAAATTGACGACTTTAACAATATGCTATCTTATTCACCTTATCATAATACAGATAGCTCAATAAATTATCCTTCAACTCTTTTAGTAACTGGTGATTATGATAATCGAGTGCCACCTTTACATTCATATAAATTTGCTGCTAAATTACAAAACAACGCATCTCAAGTTAATCCAGTATTACTTTGGACTCAGGATAAGGCAGGACATAGTGGTGCAAATACTAGAGATGGATTAAAAGAACAAAATATATTTATATACGGTTTTTTATATCATCAATTAAAAATAAATGATTAGATTTTTATTTTGAGTTAAACCAACTTAAAATCCAACAATAATTCCCCATCAACTGAAGCTTGTAAATGGTCACCTTTGTAGTTTATTCCAGCACCTAAAGCCGGTGTTCCAGTGAAAATAATATCGTTAGGTTCTAAGGTCATATATTTAGAAACAAAGGCAATAATTTCAGCAAAATTATAAATCATATAATCTGTGTTGCCAACTTGTTTTTGCTCGCCGTTAATTTTCAAATCAAAATTAATATCGTTTAAATTTTTGAAGCTAGATACTGGCTTAAATGCAGAAATTGGCGATGCACCATCAAACCCTTTAGCTAATGCCCACGGGCCTTTATTAGCTCTACTAGCTGCTAAAACATCTTTTGCGGTGTAATCAATACCCACTGCTATTTCTGAAATATATGAACTGGCATCTTTAAGAGAAATATTTTTTCCTGTTTTGCCAATTTTAACAACTAATTCAACTTCGTATGCTAATTCATTTGTAATAGCAGGAAACGGAATATTTTCATTATTTGTTACTAAAGTACTTTCTGCTTTTAAAAATATTAACTGATTTCCATCTTTTAGGGCATTAATTTCAGCTTTGTCACTAACATAGTTTTTACCAATACCTATTATTTTCATATTGTTTATAAATTATATTTATTTTAAGTAAAAGTAACAATTAGCAAACAATAATTTTACTTATAAACTCAATTAACTACGAAAATAGTATTAACTTTATATTTCATATTTAAGTACATGACAAAATTTTAAATATAAAAAATAAAAAAAAGATAATTTTATGGAGAAAGTAAAAGCATATGCGGCTCAAGAAGCTGGAGGTAAACTTAAAGAATTTGAATATAATTTACCAAAAATAGATAGTGAACATGTTGATATAAAAGTGCATTACTGTGGTGTTTGTCATTCTGATTTAAGTATGATAAAAAATGAATGGGGCATGACTCAATACCCGTTAGTACCTGGACATGAAATAGTTGGAGAGGTAATTGCATTAGGCAGTGAAGTAAAAAATCTTAAAATTGGCGATAAAGTTGGTATGGGTTGGTACTCTGCATCGTGTATGCAATGTAATCAATGTATGGACGGGAAACAGCATTTGTGTGGTACGGTAGAAAGCACCATTGTTGGGCGTCATGGGGGTTTTGCCGATAAAGTTCGTGGGCATTGGTCCTGGGTAACGCTACTTCCAAAAGGTTTAGATATAGCCAAAGCTGGCCCTTTATTTTGTGGAGGAATTACGGTGTTTAACCCTATAGTTTTATCAGGAGTTCAACCAACCGATAAAGTTGGTGTTATTGGTATTGGTGGTTTAGGACACATGGCTATTAAGTTTTTAAAAGCTTGGGGTTGTGAAGTAACCGCATTTAGTTCTAACCCTAAGAAAAAAGCAAGTATCTTAAAAATGGGCGCACACCATGTTGTAGATTCTACAAACCCTGAAGCTTTAGAAAGTATTGCTGGCTCATTAAATTTTATATTAAATACCACAAATGTAACTTTAGATTGGGATTCGTTTTTAACAACTTTAGCACCACAAGGTAAATTACATACAGTAGGAGCAGTTTTAGAACCTATGGCCATTCCTGCTTTTAGTATGATTATGGGTGAAAAATCTGTCGGAGGAAGTCCCTTAGGAAGTGTTGCTCTTACTCGAAAAATGTTAGAGTTTTGTGTAAGACATGACATTTATCCAACAGTTGAGGAATTCAAAATGAAAGACATTAACGATGCTATTACTCATTTAGAAGAAGGTAAAGCAAGGTTTAGGGTAGTCTTAAAAGCATAAAAAAAGTTTAATTAAATAAATTAATATCATGGCAAAATCTCAAGATGCAAAAAAGAATGTAAAAAAAGAGGCTCTATTAACGCCCAAAGAAAAAAAAGCTGCTAAACTTGCTAAGAAAGCAAAACGGACATAGTTTTTTAAATAATTAAGCTGTTTAAAGCATACTTATATATTTCATAAAGTATACTTTAAATAGCTTTTTTTATAGTTTTTAGTAATTTATTACTTTTAATCGATTATTTATGTATTTTATCGTATTTTTGTTTTTTAAATTTTAAAAAAAGTGATTTACCCAATGCAGAAATTTAAAATCTTGATAGGAATTACGTTGTTAGTAGTCTGGTTTAGCGTTAATAAAACCATATTCAATTCCAAAACCGAGGCTATAATTCCAATCGCTAAGATTGAACATGATTTGGTTGACTTTGAAGCGCTTCAACAATATAAATGGCATCAAAAAGAATTAAAAGTTGCTATTACATCTTATTTTGATAAAGCTTTAAAATCAGGACAAATTGTAGGTGCTGGTGTAAGTATAGTAAAAGGAGATTCAATTTTGATTTCTGACGGATTTGGTAAAAGAGATACTAACTTTGATGCTGAAGTTGATGGAAAAACCGTTTTTAGATTGGGATCTTTATCTAAGGGTTTTGCTGGTGTATTAGCTGCTAGTTTAAAAAATGAAGGCAAAATACACTGGGAAGATAAAGTAAGTGATTTCATACCTGAATTTCAGTTGGGTGATAAATCCAATACTGATAAAGTAACACTTGCTAACATATTGTCTCACACTTCGGGTACACCATACCATAGCTATACTAATCTTGTTGAGGCTGGATTGCCATTAAATGATATAGCTAAACGGTTTAAAGCGGTAACGCCTATTAGTGAACCAGGATTAATGTATAGCTATCAAAACGCCATGTTTGCACTTTGTGGAGAAATGATGTATAAAGCAACAAATCAAGATTTTAACACATTATTGGAAGATAGTTTTTTTAAACCACTTGATATGTATAATACCTCAATGGATAATGAAACCTTAAAACGAACAAAGAATGTTGCAATGCCGCATTCAAAAAGGCAATATAGTTACAAAACCTTAAAGCTTTCTGATAATTATTATAATGCAGTAGCGGCTGGCGGAATTAATTCTAGTGCTTCAGATATGGCAAAATGGATGCAATTTTTGCTCGGTCATAATCCAGAAATAATGAATAAATCTGCTTTTCAAGATGCTTTTAATCCATTTATAGAAATTAAAGGACATAGCAAATATTATCATAAATGGCCTAAGCATGTTTCATCATATTACGGCTATGGCTGGAGGATTCACAAATATTTGGAGAACACTGGTGAATCAGAAAAGACCATTTGGCACCATGGCGGAAGTGTTAATAATTATAGAAATGAAATTGCCATTTACCCAGAAGACGATTTAGGAATTTGTGTATTGTTAAATAGCAATTCAAGACTTGCAGCAACCGTTATTCCAGATTTGCAAAAGATAGTTAAAGACGTTTACAGACAGACTACTCCTAAAATTGCAGTAAACAATAAGAATATAAAAACGATACCAACGCTTTAATACATATTAGAACACTTCCATTTTTATATTTAGTTGTGAGTGCTCAAAATTATGGTAATAACTTATTAATTTGAGTAAAAAGATTATCACAATAATTTCCTAAGAATATGATTCGTTGTAAAGAATGGTTAATTTAGCCAACTATTCGATGCCATAAAATCAATTCATGCAACACCTCAAAGATTCTACAAAAGATAACGATAAAACAAAACCAAAAGTAACCATGGCGCAAGCCTTTAAAACCATTATTTGGCCAAGGCGTAAGTTGGTTTTTATTGGTTTGATTTTAATTGTAATACGAAGCTTATCTGGTTTGGTTTTACCTTGGCAGAGTAAAGTATTGCTTGATGATGTGGTTCCAAACAAAGATTATTCGCAACTTTATACTCTAATTGGTATCGTTATAGCAGCGATAACAATACAAGCAGTTACATCTTTTTTATTGACAAGAATATTAAGTGTACAAGCACAATATTTAATAAGTGAATTACGAGCACAAGTTCAGAAAAAAGTACTCTCATTACCTATTAGTTTTTTCGATAACACGAAATCTGGCGCATTAGTATCAAGAATTATGACTGATGTTGAAGGTGTTAGAAACCTAATAGGTACAGGTTTAGTACAATTGGTAGGTGGCACGTTTACAGCTATAATATCATTAATTATTTTAATAAAATTGAATCCGTGGATGACACTTTTTGTATTTGTTCCTTTGTCTATTTTCGGAATAGTAGCACTTAAAGCTTTCAAATATATTCGTCCAATTTTTAGAATACGAGGTAAAATAAATGCGGAGGTTACAGGTAGACTTACGGAAACACTTGCGGGTGTTCGTGTTATAAAAGCATTTAATGCCGAAGAGCAAGAAAATACGGTTTTCGAAAAAGGTGTTGATAAACTCTATCAAAATGTAAAAAAGAGTTTAACGGCAACAGCTTTAATGACGAGCTCTTCAACTTTTTTAATTGGTGTTGCTACAACAGGCATTATGGGTATTGGTGGTTATTATATGATTTTAGGCGAAATGACGACAGGTGATTTTCTGTTTTTCACATTAATACTTGGTTTCATGATTGCACCAATAGTTCAAATGAGTAATATTGGAAGTCAGTTAACCGAAGCCTTGGCAGGTTTAGACAGAACTGAAGAATTGATGAATATGACTGCCGAGGAAGATGATACAGAACGAAGCGTTCAGTTAGAAAAACTTAATGGCGATATTGAGTTTAACGATGTATCATTTTCTTATGAAGAGGATAAAGAAGTGCTTCATAACATTAGTTTTAAAGCGCCAGCGGGTTCTGTTACTGCTTTAGTTGGAAGTTCAGGCTCTGGAAAATCTACCATAGCAGGGTTATCAGCTACATTTTTAAATCCGAAATCGGGGAAAGTTACTATTGATAACCAAGATTTATCAAAAGTAAAACTAAATAGCTATCGTAAGTATTTAGGCGTGGTACTGCAAGATGAATTTTTGTTTGAAGGCACCATTAGAGAAAATATTATGTTTCCTAGACCAAACGCCACAGAAGATGAATTACAAAATGCCGTTAAAGCGGCTTATGTAAATGAGTTTACAGATCGATTTGAGGATGGCTTAGAAACTTTGATAGGTGAAAGAGGCGTGAAGCTTTCTGGTGGTCAACGCCAACGTTTGGCAATAGCACGCGCTATTTTAGCAAATCCAAAAGTTATAATTCTAGATGAAGCGACTTCAAATTTAGATACCGAAAGTGAAGCGCTTATTCAAAAAAGTTTAAATGAATTGGTAAAAGATAGAACTACCATTGTTATTGCGCACCGTTTGAGTACTATTAGAAAAGCAGATCAAATTTTAGTTATCGAAGCTGGAAGAATAGTAGAACGTGGCACACACGATGAGTTGATTCGCTTAGAAGGTAGATATTATGATTTATATACCTACCAAGCTAAAATTTAATAATTATGACAAAGGAAGATTTAACTTCAGAGGAATACAATCCGTATTATAAAGTCTATATAAATATGATTCCTAGATCTATAGATTTAATTGAAGGATTTGAAGCAGGTTTTAGTAATATAGAATCCTTTTTTAAATCTATTCCAAAGGAAAAACTAGAATATAGATATGCTAAAGATAAATGGACGATTAAAGAAGTTTTTCAGCATATTATAGATACTGAGCGTATTTTTATGTATCGTTGTTTGCGAGTTGCAAGGCATGATAAAACGGCTTTGTCAGGCTTTGAGCAAAATGATTATATCATTCCATCGAAAGCAAATAGTAAATCTATTGAAACTTTATTAGAGGAATATAGAACAACGAGGCAATATTCTATTGTACTTTTAAAAAGTTTAAGTGATGAAGATTTAAAATGTATTGGCTATGCTAGCGGTAATATTATGTCTGCAAGATCTGCTGCGTTTTCAACAATTGGTCATGAATTTGGCATATGAATATTATTAAAGAACGCTATTTGTAAAATAGTTTAATCAGTCGCTAAGTTCTTTTTCCTTCTTATAAGAAGAAAAACCATAACAGATAAGATTCCAAAAACCGAAAACCCAATAAAAAGTGGTAAAACAGACGTTTTTACAAAACTACCAATATAATTTGCTATAGGAACTGCTAGTACAGTGGATATAAAACCATTAATGGCAGCACCAATGCCAGCAATATGCCCAAGAGGTTGCATTGCTAAAGCACGTAAATTTCCAAAAAGAAACCCAACAGCAAAAAACTGTAATGCAAAAAAGCTTATTAAAACATAAATACTCGGGTTTTTACCTGATGAAAAAATAATAACATACAAAACAGAAATTATAGCATAGGCAATACAAGATGTGAATGCTATTTTATACATCCCAAATTTTACAACCAATTGGCTATTTAAAAACGTAGCAAAACCTACCGAAATAGCTAAACTTGCAAATATATATGGAAACATATCTGCAAGATTATACTGCTCTTGAAATATTTGTTGCGAAGTACTTAAATACACCATAAAAGAGCCTGTTATAAAACCAGAAACAAATGTAAAAGCAACAGCATCTTTATACTTAAAAAATTCTTTGGTACCGTCAATAAAAAGATGTGGCGTTAATTTTAATCGTTTTTCTTTTGGGAGTGTTTCGGGTTGTCTTATCGAAAACCAAATCATAATGATGATTCCAAAAATAAGATTGAAATAAAAAATAGATTCCCAATTAAAAAAGTTAATTAAAAACTGTCCTAAAGTTGGAGCAACAACGGGAACTAGAATAAAAAACATGACGACAATAGAAATGATTTTTGCCATATAATCGCCGCTGTAAGAGTCTCTAATCATAGAAAGCGTTAAACTTCTGGGTGATGATAAACCTACGCCTTGAAGTATTCTTCCTAAAATCATAATTTCAAAGTTTTTGGTCGTTACGCAAATAATACTGGCAATAAAAAACACAACAAAACCAAAATAAACAATACGTTTTCTGCCAAAACTATCAGAAAGTGGTCCGAAAATAAGTTGACCAAAGCCTAAACCCAAAAAAATCATGGTGATTAGTAATTGATTATCATTTGCATTAACCACTCCAACAGCTGCTCCAATTTCTGGTAAAGCTGGTAATAATGCATCAATAGACAAGGCTACTAACGACATTAATGAAGCCATTAAAGCAATAAACTCAAATTTAACGGTGTTGTTATTTTGCATTTGGCAAAAATAGAATAATTTAGCAGGGGAAGTTTTGAATTTCTATTTAATAACCTAATGATATTATTGTTAAATTTGATGTTCATTACATATTATGTATACCAATACTTTAATCAAAATATTTAGAAGAGACCTTAATAAACTTAAGTTAGAAATTGTTGCTTACAAAACAGAAAGTAACCTTTGGGTTTTGGACAAGTCTGTATCAAATTCAGCTGGTAATTTATGTTTACATTTGGTAGGTAATTTAAATCATTATATAGGTTTTGTAATAGGTAAAACAGGATATGTAAGACAAAGAGACTTAGAGTTTTCACAGAAAGATGTTCCTGTAAAAACACTTTTAGTAGCTGTAGACGAAACCATTTTGATGATTGAAGATGCTTTGGGTAAAATGAATAGAAACGATTTGCAAAAGTTATATCCTATTGAAGTTTTTAAAGAACCTATGACATATGAATATTTTTTAACACATTTAGTACATCATTTGTCGTATCATTTGGGGCAAATTAATTACCACAGACGCTTGTTAGATTTATAAAATGATAGAAAAAAATATACAATCACTTTTAGACTACATTAAAAACCACGTAAGTTTAACCGCCGA
>JBAQZZ010000152.1:0-5260 GCA_049791475.1 Flavobacteriaceae bacterium
TTGGAGTTTATTTTTGAAAATGGAAGTGACCATTATACCTCCCAAAAAATAAAATATAGACCCAAAAAATAAACCTTTAGCAGATTGTGTAAGCATAACTATTAATGCTGGAAAAAAACACAATAAAATAAATTTCTTTTTTCTTTTTTTTAAAGTAGAACCAAATAAAAGACCACCTACTAGGACAGAAATATAACAAAATATAAGACTAATTGGTCCAAAAAAAGAAGGTTTTAGTTTCTCAGCATATCTCAATAAAGCAAATTTTTCAGCAACAAAAACAGTTCTAGTGATAATGTCATTGAATGTGAAACCCTGAATAATAACATGTTGAAAGGAAAAATAAATTGAAACTATAATAGAAAAAATTAATGTTGTTCTTAAAAAACTAGTATTGAAAACGTAATGAACATTTGGCTTTTTTAGGTTTTCACTAAAAGCCGACTTCCAATTAAAAAATATGAAAGTCCAAGAAAACAATATTACACAAATAGTAATGAAAAGTATAGAAATTGGGTTTACAGGAAACTCAAACATAATTACCAAAGGAAAAAATGTATAACAAAACCAAAAAAGAGAAAACAAACACCCAGGAAATAACCAAGTTCCTACTACCTTTCTAATATATACAGCATTATATAAAATAAGAAGGCTAAAAACTATTGATATTAATTTATAAAATATTTCCAAAATCTAAAGTGATATTATTTCTTTTTAACATGCATTTTTTAAGATATATCGCTACAAATAAAGTAAAAAATAAAATTCCGTTTATTCTGGACAAATACGCTTCAATAAAGCAATTTGTTACTATGATAATGAGAAATGCAAAAAACAAAAAATCTTTATGCTTAATACACAAGTGAAATAAATATAATAAAGAAACTAAAAAAACAGACAGCAATAATAATCCGCCCGAAAGTAACATAACATAAAAATGATTATGTGGATTAATGTTTCTCAATGCCATTTGAAGGCGATTATAGGTCAAATAGCATTCATTTAGTTCATTTTGATAGTTCTCGATGCCATAGCCAATTATAGGCTTTTCTGAAAAAAGATTGTACGCGCATCCATATATAATAGTCCTGTCATCCAATTCAAGATTAGGAATGGTTTCTTTACTAAAAAAATTTGTGAATACATTTAATTTATTTAGCATCACTTTTGTAAATAAATCATTATCAGTAGTTGCTTTTTTATTTAACATATAAATATACCCTGACACTAAAGATACTCCTAAAACAATACCTATTATCAATCCTGTTTTTGTCTTTTTAAAAACAAAAAAAGTAATGGGAATTAGAATTAAGAATAGTAGAGTGTTTGGAATCGATCCGTAAAAGTAAATATGGCAACCAAAATAAACGATAGAAAAAATAATAATACTCTTTAATAAAATTGACTTTTCTTTAAAAAAAAGAAAAACTAATAGAACAGAAGAAAATAAAAAAGTAGATGAAAAATAAGTTTTGTGAATAAATAAAGTTGAACTCTCGCCATCTCTTAATCCATACCAAAATATTTGTGATTTTGAACTAGTAAAAACATCAAATACTTGCTGAGTTAGTGGTCTACTAGATAATCCTTTTAAATAACCATTATTAAGATTATTTAATAAATGAAAATCGAGATAAAAACTAAATATAATATTAGACAAAATAAAAACCAAATAACACCATTTAATCATTCTTTTGTTTAGTGTTGGTAAAGCATAAATAACGATGAAAGGAAGTAAAACAAAACTAATTTGCTGTACTATTCTGTTTAACCCTCCTTCAGGATTGCTAGAATAAATAATTGTTAATGCGTAAACTAAAAACCATAATATCAAATAAAAATAGCTTTTTAAACCTAGGCTTTTTGTGCTTATTAAAATAGAGTCTCTGTGAATAATAAAACTAGAAACCGCCAAAATAAAAATCACAATAGACTGTAAATTATATTTTAAATTCATAAATGAAAGTAAAATAAAAAAAAACAGTAATGGTATGTAGTTTACATATTTAGTCATTAACCCTCAAGTATTTAAGTAATTTTATAAACTTTTTATTTGAAGTGAAGTATGGGTCATATACATCATATATTTTATCCTTTAATACTCTCAATTCATATTGGTTAGTCTTTTGTTTTTTAATAAAGATGTTAGGGTCGAAAAACTCTTCAATGTCTCTAATAGTAAATACTTTATTATTTAAATAAACCTCAATAGAATAAATGTTTACATTGTTTAACAACTCATTGATTCCCAAATCGATTTTAACAGATTGGATATTGTCATCTTTAATTTTAAATACTACATTTTGATATTTTGTTTCTTTTTTTACTTCTGAAAAAATACATCTATTATTTGTGAAATTTTTATGACCTTCAGCATTATGATAAAACTCGAATTTTGTTTTAACCAATGCTTTTACTTTCATACTAAGTACTAAATGATCTGGAGGATACAAATAGGATTTATAAACTTCGAAATCTCTTGTATCACAACTAAAAATAAAGAGAAAAAGAAAAAAATATTTTATAATATTAATTCTTAACAATTGTATGTTTTTTAATAAACTCATCTGAACTTATTTTAGCCGTTTTTCAGGAAATAGAAAAAAGTCAAGATGAGTTAAATATATAAATCCGTGTTTAATTATAAAAAGTGTTCAAACTACTAACTTAATTACTTAAATACCAACTTAAAGCCACTTCTAAACCTTCCTTCAATTTATAATGGGGGGCATAACCTAAATCCTTATTAGCCTTATCAATATTAGCCAAAGAATCTTTAACATCCCCTAACCTAGTTGGACCGTACATAGCTTCATTAGTTGTGTTCGTTAACTTTTTTATAGTTTCCCAAAGCCCTTTTATGCTTATTCTTTCTCCACAGGCTACATTATAAACCTCATGTTTATCTAAATTGGAAAATACAGCCTTTATATTAGCTTGAACTACATTTTCTATAAAGGTGAAATCTCTAGTTTGTTCGCCATCACCATTAATCTTTACTGGTTTATTATTAATTGCACCGTCAAAAAATAGTGGTATTACCGCTGCGTAGGCTCCGTTTGGATCTTGCTTGGGGCCAAAAACATTAAAGTAACGTAACCCTACTGAATGAAAGTGATAGGTTTTAGAAAACACATCAGCATATAATTCGTTTACATATTTAGTAACGGCATATGGCGATAAAGGGTTACCTATGTTTTCTTCAATCTTAGGCAAATCAGGATGGTCTCCATAGGTACTTGACGAAGCTGCATAAACCATTTTCTTTACAGTATCAGATTCTTTGGCTGCAAACAACATATTCAAAAACCCTGAAATATTAACTTCATTGGTAAGAATTGGATCTTTTATAGACCTTGGAACAGACCCTAATGCTGCTTGGTGTAAAACATAATCTACACCCAAAACAGCTTTTTTACATGTTTCTAAATCCTTAATATCGCCTTCAATTAAAATACAACGATTATCATTTAAGAAAGAAGAAATATTACTTAGGTGGCCATTTGAAAAATTATCTAGAATAGTTACTTTTTTTGCATTATACTTCAAAAGATACTCAACAATATTAGAACCAATAAACCCTGCGCCACCAGTTACTAAAAAAGTGAATTGAGATAAATCTTCTTTGTGATATTTGGTTTGATATAACATTATAATCTTTTGGTTACATGTTCTGGTTTTAAATTCCCTTTGACATCATATAAAATTGAGTTTTCTTTTTGTAAGCTTTTAAAATCTAAACTCTCAAATTCTTTATGAGATACTACATGAATTATAGCATCATACTTTGTGTTTAAATCTTTAATCGTATTTAGATTATATTCATGTTTTACATCTTCTTTAGATGCCCAGGGATCATACACATCAACATTCATATTAAATGAAATTAATGATTTGTAAACATCAATTGCTTTAGTATTTCTTATATCAGGGCAATTTTCTTTAAAAGTAATACCTAACATCAAAACATTGGCGTTTTCTATAGTGATTTTGCTTTGAACCATGAGTTTTAAAACCTCAGTTGCTACAAACTCTCCCATAGAATCATTTAAACGTCTTCCTGCTAAAATGATTTCTGGATGATAGCCTACCTCTTGTGCTTTTTGTGCTAAATAATAAGGGTCCACACCAATACAATGTCCACCAACCAAACCTGGTTTAAATGGTAAGAAATTCCATTTTGTTGCTGCAGCTTCTAGCACCGCATGTGTATCAATATTTAGTTTATTAAATATTTTTGCTAACTCATTTATAAAAGCAATATTTATATCTCGTTGTGCATTTTCTATTACTTTAGCGGCTTCGGCAACCTTAATTGATGGTGCTAAATGTGTTCCTGCTGTAATTATTGATGCGTATAAATTATTAACTAGTTTTCCTATTTCTGGAGTAGAACCAGATGTTACTTTCTTAATTTTAGTAACCGTGTGTGTTTTATCTCCTGGGTTAATTCGTTCAGGAGAATAACCGCAGAAAAAATCTTTATTAAACACAAGACCACTTTCTTTTTCTAATACTGGGACGCATTCATCTTCTGTAGCTCCAGGATACACCGTGGATTCATATACCACTATATCATCTTTCTTTAAAACACGTCCTATGGCCTCAGAAGCCTTAATCAATGGCGTTAAAATAGGCTTGTTATTACTATCTACTGGTGTAGGCACTGTTACTATGTAGAAGTTACAGTCTTTTAAGTCTTGGGCTTTGCAACTTAATTTTAAACCTACTTTATTTTTTGAGTTAAGGACTGATTGAAGGCTTTTATTTGATACTTCTAAAGTAGAATCAAAACCCGTGTTTAACTCATCAATTCTTTTATTGTTAATGTCAAAACCCAATACAGAATATTTTTTAGCAAATTCTACTGCCAATGGTAACCCAACATACCCTAAACCAATTATTGCTATTTTGTAATTCATTTTATTAATTAAAGTTTTCTAAACATTTTTTTAAACTGTCTCTCCAATATGGAATTGAAATATCGAGTGTGTTTTTAATTTTTTCTTTGTCAAGTACGCTATAACTTGGTCTTTTGGCTGGCAATGGATATGCTTCTGATTTTATTGGTAACAAATTAATTTTTGTATTACTTTCATCAAAAATAGCCTTAGCAAAATCGTACCAACTTGCAACGCCTTCATTACTATAATGATAAACACCATAGTTTTCATTATTATTTGTAATAATCTTAATTATTACTTCTGCTAAATCTTTGGCATAAGTAGGACTTCCAACCTGATCATACACAACCGATAAC
>JBAQZZ010000153.1:0-3452 GCA_049791475.1 Flavobacteriaceae bacterium
TTTGGCCCCTTCGGCCAAAACGAAACCGGCAAAATACCTCTATGGCTCTGCCTCGAGGATAGTCGGTTTCAAGATTTTTTTTATTGCTTTAAATTATCCTAGATATTAATCTAAAATTGGAGGGACACCAGCGTTTGTTAGTTTTTTCTCAATTTGAGGAATATCTACATTAATAAATTTTTCTAGTTGAGGTTTAATTCTATTAAAAAGTGTTTTTGCCATATCTAAACTTTCCATATGCATTTTAGTTGCTCCATATGTGGTATTAAAACCTTTTTGGGCTAAAGACAATCTTGAATTAATAGATTGTAAATCCTTCTCACCAATTTCTTCTTTTGAAGCATTGCCATTTAATGTTTGTTTTAAAGAAAACATTTGTTTTTTAAGACTACTAATTTCTTTTTCTAAATTACCAGGTTCTCCTTGAATGTATGCTGTAGCTTTTTCATAAGCCAATAGCTTTTCTGATGCTTTATTAAAATCTTTTAAAGTAGATTCTAATTCTAATTTGAATACTTTAAGATTTCCGATATAGTCATTCATTTTATCATCCATTGGGTTTTTTAAAACATTCTCACGAATTCTTTCAACTTCAAAAATTTGAGGCTCAGATAATGCAGTTATTTCTCCTTTAATATTTGAAAACATAGAAACACTATAGTTACCCTCATTAGCAAAATTATTGTTTCTGTCTTCAGAAGGCGTATCATTAATTCTATCAATATTTAATGAAGTCCTTAGAGAATTCATCAAATTCCAAGACACCCGATTGAAGCCTTTTTTATAAGCAGCATTTATACGTGTTACAAAATTTCCGTTACTATCTTTTATGACTAAAATAATGGAGGCACCATCTTCATTTTTTTCATCATCTAAAGCATTCCAACCTGGAAAAGGGATATTCTTATTGTCTTTTTTCAAATCCTTTTCTACTTTTTTACGTTTGTCTTTTATACTTTCAAAACTTTCTGGTAAGTAATAAGTGAAAGTTGCACCGTATTCTGGGTTATCAGCAGTAAAATATGATGCACCTTGGCTTGATGTCCCGCCACTTATAGGCTTGTACTGCAAGGCTTTTCTAGGTTTAAATAAAGCTGGTTTTGAGAATGAATTAGAATTCATGGTTCTTAAAGCGCTATAATCATCTAAAACATAAAAACCGCGACCAAAAGAGGCTGCAACTAAATCGTTTTCTCGTTTTTGAATAGCTAAATCTCTAAATGAAATAGTTGGTAAACCTTCAGAAAATTTCATCCACTTTTCACCCTGATTTAACGATATATAAATACCATATTCTGTGGCTAAAAATAATAAATTAGGGTTTACATGATCTTGTACAATACGCCATACCATAGTGTTTTCTGGAATACCAGTTGTAATAGACTGCCAAGATTTTCCACCATTAATGCTTTTTAATAAATACGGTTTATAGTCTCCAAATTTATGATTGTCTAAAGCTACATAAACTGTATTCACATTATGCAAATCTGCTTTAATATCATTAACAAAAGCTGAAGCAGGAACATTTGGTAAATTAGAGACTAATAATTTTGACCAGGTTTCACCACCATTTTTTGTATACTGAATAATACCATCATCGGTACCAGCATAAAGTACATTTTCATCTAAAGGTGATTCAGAAAGTGAGGTAATGGTATTGTATGTAGACATAGCATAAACATCCCAAGCGGCATCCCAACTCTTTTGAGTACCCATAATTGGAAGTGTTATACGCTCTTCATTTTTTGTTAAATCTATAGAGATTGGCGTCCAACTATCACCACGATTATTTGATTTCCAAACGCGTTGTGTTCCAAAATAAAGACGTTTTGGGTCATGATTACTAACTAAAATCGGAGAATCCCAATTATTGCGTTCATAGGGTTCGTCTATACCTTCTTGGGGTTTTATGAAAACAGCTTCACTTGTTGTTCTATCTACTCGATGTAAGTTCCCTTGTTGTGATTGTGCGTATACGATATCTGGATTGCCAGGTTCAGTAGCTGGTTGATGTCCATCACCACCTAAAAGTACAAACCAGTCTGAGTTTGCTATACCGTTAGATTTTAAAGTTCTTGAAGGACCACCTTGTGAGTTGTTATCTTGCGTGCCACCAAATATATTGTAAAAAGGTTTTGCATCATCAACAGCTAGTTTATAAAACTGTGTAATAGGCAGGTTGTTTATAAATTTCCAAGTTTTAGTATCATCAAATGACTCATAAATACCACCATCTGTTCCAACTAGCAAATAATTAGGATCATTGGGTTTGAACGTCATGGAGTGATTATCCGAATGCTTGTTACTTTCATTCATAGTGAAAAAGGTTTTTCCACCATCTTCTGAAACTTGAACACGAACATCCATCAAATAAATCTTATCAAATACATGTGGAGAAGCATATAATTCTTGGTAGTAATGTGGGCCAGTTCCTCCAGAAACCGTATTAGACATTTTAGTCCAACTAGCACCCATATTACTTGAACGATAAACTGCTCCTTTTTTTCTATCTAATTCAATAGCAGCATATAAAACATCTGGATTTATTGGAGAGATAGCTAATCCAATTTTGCCCATATCACCAGTTGGTAATCCATTTTTTAACTTGTTCCAATTTTCACCACCATCTGTACTTTTGTAAATTGCTGTGCCTTCGCCACCTCCAATATAAGCCGCAACAGTTCTGTGCCTTTGCCAAGTTGCAGCATATAGGATTTTTTCATCTCTTGGGTCAATTATTATATCGGTAACACCGGTCCATTCATTGTCACTTAAAACAAGTTTCCATGTATCGCCACCATCATTAGTTTTATATAAACCACGTTCTCCGCCAGAACTCCAAAGCGGACCTTGAGATGCTACCCAAATTTCATTTGAATCTTTTGGGTTTACAATTATTTTAGAAATGTGTTCTGACTTTTTTAGGCCCTTATTAATCCAATTTTCACCACCATCATGACTTACGTAAATACCATGGCCAATACCTATGTGTCTTCCGCCAACATTTTCACCAGTTCCAAGCCAAACGGTACTAGTGTTATTGGGATCAATTGTTACACAGCCTGTTGAGAAGAACGGTTGTTTATCAGTTAAAGGTATCCAAGTTGAACCTGAATTAAGGGTTTTCCAAACGCCTCCAGAGCCAACGGCTACATACCAAATATTCTGGTTATTTGGGTCTATGGCAATATCAGCTATTCTGCCCGACATGAATGCAGGCCCAATACTTCTGAATTTTAAACCCGATAAGATTGAATCTTTTTTTGTTTCCGATTTTTCTTGTGCATTATTATAAAAAGTAAGACATAATGCTAAAAATAATGTAAAAATGGTTTTTGAATTAGTCATGTTTTTATTTCAAATTTAACTATTCATTAATAAGAAATAATAAATTTTAATAAAAAAATAACATTTCAAAATACAAACCCCACAACCTTAAATTTTTAAGATTG
>JBAQZZ010000154.1:0-2961 GCA_049791475.1 Flavobacteriaceae bacterium
TAACAAAACCTACCAAATCGGAGATTTGTTGGTTTTTTAAAACTAACAAAACCTACCAAATCGGAGATTTGTTGGTTTTTTAAAACTAACAAAACCTACCAAATCGGAGATTTGTTGGTTTTTTAAGTATTTAAAATTAGCTTTTTTGTAAAAAGTAATAAATATTTAATGAAAAAATAATTTTACTTCAAAAAACGTTTTTTAACAAAAACATTTTAAATTGGCCATGTTTATAAAAACACAACAACTTTCTAAAACAATTCCCATAGTAGTACCCGCGTATATAAATACTTATGATATATTGGAAAACTGTTATCAAATTTTCTCTTTTTTTATAAAATAATTATAAAAACTGCTCTTCGAGGGACTCGAACCCTCATGCCATAAGCACCAGTTCCTAAAACTGGCGTGTCTACCAATTCCACCAGAAGAGCCTTTTAGTCTTAAATACGAAATAAATATATGAACTCACTTTAATTGTTAGGAAGTAATTAACAACTTCCATTTCCAATGAATTCCAACTCTATAGTCTAATATTTTTATAGTGAGTATAAAGTAAGTGTTATAGATAAATTGTTTTATTCGGTAACCAAAATTAATTTAGTTATGATTTTTATTATAATAATAATAAAAAAAAAAAACAACTTATTAAAACTTTGCAAAATTTTATAGTTGATATATCAAAAAATACTATATGTAAATCTTGATTTAAGCTTTACAAAATAAAGCTTGTAGCACTAAGAAAAATTATTTTTTCATAAAAATCGAAATTTATTAATAAATAGAATGTTTAACCTTTTTCAAAAGGTTAAACATTCTAATAATAATAAAAATAAAATATTAACTATACATGAATTTAACGACTATTTAATAGTTCTGTTAACGTTTCTTTTAAAATAGTTTCAGCTTCTTCGCTAAAAGCACCAGTTTTAGAAATACTTTCACCGTATTGAGGTTTACTTGTAGCCAAATATTGACGTACTTCAACTAAAAACGAACGAACTTCGTTAACAGGTATCGTATCTAAATACCCATTAGTACCAGCATAGATTGTACTTACTTGCTCTGCAACTGAAAGCGGTGAAGATTGTGCTTGCTTTAAAATTTCACGTAAGCGTTGGCCACGGGCTAATTGTTTTTGAGTGGCTTGATCTAGATCTGAAGCAAATTGAGAAAAGGCTTCTAACTCAGCAAATTGAGCTAATTCCAGTTTTAATTTACCAGCAATTTTTTTAATAGCTTTTGGTTGTGCTGCTGATCCAACACGAGATACCGAAATACCTACATTAATTGCGGGACGAATACCGGCGTTAAAAATATCGCCTGACAGGAAAATTTGCCCATCTGTAATTGAAATAACATTTGTGGGAATATAAGCAGATACATCACCTTCTTGTGTCTCAACAATTGGTAAAGCGGTCATACTACCGCTTCCTAATGCATCACTTAACTTCGCTGCACGTTCTAATAAACGAGAGTGTAAATAAAATACATCACCAGGGAAAGCTTCACGTCCGGGAGGTCGACGCAGTAATAATGACATTTCACGGTATGCTTGGGCCTGTTTTGACAAATCATCATAAATAACTAATGTATGACGACCCTTATACATAAAGTATTCAGCTAAGGACGCTCCAGTATAAGGTGCTAAATATTGTAATGTTGCAGGTGTATCGGCTGTAGCTGCAACAATAATTGTATAATCCATACAACCTCGCTCTTCTAATGTGTTAACTACTTGCGCAATAGATGAAGCTTTTTGTCCAATTGCTACATAAACACAAACAACATCTTCACTTTTTTGGTTAATAATTGTATCCACCGCAACTGCAGTTTTACCTGTTTGACGATCACCGATAATTAATTCACGTTGCTAAAAAATTTTACATCTTATATATAAATAGCATTTATATATTAAACTTTTAAAACTTTTCGGGACTATATCTTTAACAAAAATCTTTTTTAAAAATAATAAACTAAATTAAGCACTGTATCTAAACCATGATTTACAAAAATCTAACCAAATTTCATGTTCTATAGTATTAAAATCTTTTAAATGATATTTTAATATTTTATACTGAAAATATTTTAAACTTAAACGAATACGATGCATTTTTGATGATTTTAAAGGATAATTTTTTAAAATATCATACAATAAAACAAAATCAGCATACTTTTTAATAGTCCAATTATATTGCTCGTTTGATTTTTTATTTTTTATATTTTTTTTATCAGTAGAAATATAACCTAAGTTATATGAATTTTGTATAAGTAAAAGTGGTTGTTTATAGATACTTGTAATTTTAAGATAGATTTGATTAAAACCTCGAGATTGACTTAATCTCAGTATCTTACCTTCTGTTCCTGGTTTTTGAGATGTTATAGCATTTGTTTTAGAAATAGACACTATGACTGTTCCCTCAGCATCAATTAAACCTGCAAGATAGGCATTTGGTATTTGAATTATAGAAGGAGATGATATTAATTTAATATTTAAAATTATACAAACTTGTTCAAATTGACGTAAACGAACTGGGTTATGAAGTTTACCGTTTAATTTATGAATAATTTTTTCAATAATTAAAAAAGCTTTAACTCTATATCTTATACCATTTGACCCACTACGACGTTTAATTGTTCCTCCTTTTAATTCATTTTTAATACTATATACAATATTAATATCATGCATAGCCGTTGTTAATTCAAAACTGATTTCTTGTTTTTTATTAATATAAAAATATCCATCACCATCAACAACTCCTGCAAACCATTCATCCCAAGGATTTGTCATTTTACTGATGTGATTATTATTTTTCTTCATTTTATTTTTAACGAGAAGAACAATTAGCTATGCTAATTTTCAATCTATTTCACCCAGAGCAAAATAAATTCGCATAGCTAATTTATTAGCTTTTTTTAAATAAAAAAGTTTTTTTCACACCAAGTTTTTCATTTATGAAA
>JBAQZZ010000155.1:0-12073 GCA_049791475.1 Flavobacteriaceae bacterium
TCAACAGAAAATTGTATCGAGAACAGGTTTTGAAATGAAAAATTTTATTCTCGATACTAATTTCACTCATAAAAATGAGTAAAATTCACTCGAATTGACAAATTTTACTCAAAATGCACAACGGGTATTATATTTTAATTTATTACCAAATAAAGTAATAAGTAAGATTTTATTTTAAATGAAATATTACTGATATTAGTTTTAAAATCTTTTTATATGGAAAACACTAAAATGGAATTTACAATCTAATATCTTTGCTTTGGAAAAATATTAAAATATTAAGGATGAAATTATTTCAAGAATTTAAAGAGTTTGCTGTAAAAGGTAATATGATGGATATGGCTATTGGTATTATTATAGGCGCATCATTTAATAAAGTTATTGATGTTTTGGTGAAGAAAATATTCTTACCACCACTATCTTTACTAACCGATGGCGTTAATTTTCAAAACAGAAAAATTATTTTAAAAGACGTTGTTACAGACACTTCAGGAACTATCTTAACAGAAGAAGTTGCTATTGGTTATGGTGCGTTAGGTGAAGCATTACTAGATTTTCTTATTATAGGTTTTACCGTATTTATAGTAGTAAAGTTTATGAATAGATTGAAAAACAAAGCTCAAGATTCTAAAGATACTACGGTAGCGACACCAAAAGATATTGAGTTGCTTTCAAACCTTACTGAATTAATGGAAGAACAAAATGCCTTATTAAAAGCTAAACAATAATTATGGCAAAAACTGGACGCGAAAAAAACACAAAAAATAAAGCAAAACATTCTAAATTAATGGCTCGCAAAATAAATAAAAAGAAAGCCGAGGAATCTTTAAGAAAAGAACGCTTAAAAGCGATCATTAAAAAATCAAAAGAAGAATAGTTAATCTAAAATAGTTCAACAATTTTACTAAAAGCAATTTCCTTAAAGTCTTTTATAACCAAATTAGCTTTTGAGTAGTCTTGGTTTTTTGAGTGTAAACTATCAAATCCAACGCTAAAAATACCAGCACCATTAGCGGCGGTAATACCATTTGTAGAATCTTCAATTACTATACATTCTGAAGTTTTAAATCCTGAAACTTCAGCAGCTTTAATAAAAATTTCTGGATGAGGTTTTGATGCTTTTAAATTGGCACCACTTAATTTTGCTATAAAATATTTATTCAAATCAAAACGTTTGAAAACTCGCTCAATACCAGGCATTGATGCAGAAGACCCTAAAACTAGTGTCAATCCATTGGTATGATAATCTTTAATTAAATCTAAAACACCGTCTATTAAATCGAAACCTTTATCATTTTCAAAAATGTATTCATAATGTTTACGTTTTAATGAAACTAAATATTCTGGAGTTTCTTCAAGTTGAAAAAGATCACATAATTTTTTGCATATATTGATGGTAGATTGCCCAGTGAACGATTCATATTGTTCATCAGAAACTTTAATATTTACATCTTTAAACATTCTATGGTAGGCATAATGATGAAGAGGTTCACTATCAATAATAACACCATCCATATCAAAAATAACTGCTTTTAGCATTTTTTTAATTTTTATCGAAGATAAAATAATTCATTTCAATAACTAGGTTTGTTTTAGTTACTAATCATTAATTTTACACCATATTGTTAAATTAATCTAACTATAAAATTATTAAAACAAATCCAAACTTTCACCCAAATAACAAGCATAAATCTGGCTACGATTTAGACTATTTATGCAAAGGATATCCAGATTTATTGCCTTTTGTATTTGTAAATAAATATGAAACAAAAACTATTGATTTTGCAAACCCAAAAGGAGTTAAAGCTTTAAATACGGCATTACTAAAAATGCATTATAATATTGATTTCTGGGAGTTTCCAGATACTAATTTATGTCCGCCAATTCCAGGTCGTGTAGATTATATTCATCATATCTCTGATTTATTAAAAAACTCGAAAACAAACGAAGATGTAAAGGTTTTAGATATTGGAACAGGAGCAAGTTGTATTTATTCACTTTTAGGACAAGCTGAATATGATTGGAAGTTTATTGCTACAGATATTGATGAAACATCTTTGAAATCTGCTCAAAATATTATTAATAAAAATCATTTAGAAGAATCAATTTCATTACGATTCCAGAAGGATAGTTCACAAATTTTTAAGGGTATTTTGAATGAAGATGAAAAATTTTCGGTATCTATTTGTAATCCACCATTTTTTAAGTCTGAACAAGAAGTTTTAGAAGCTACCACAAGAAAATTAGAAGGTTTAAATAGGGCAGATGACAAGATTGTTAGAAACTTTGCTGGCACACAAAACGAATTGTGGTATAAAGGTGGCGAAAAAGCTTTTATTCATAATTATCTTTATGAAAGTTCTTTGTTTAACAATCAATGTCTTTGGTTTACAACATTAGTTTCTAAAAAAAATTTGGTAAAAGGGATGTATGTGTCTTTAAAAAAATTGGGAGCAACTCATATTAAAACTATAAATATGGGGCAAGGAAATAAAATTTCAAGAATTTTAGCTTGGACTTTTGAATGACGTTATCATTAAACTTATTTCTTTTTTAAATGATTCGTTTTTATGTTAATACTAACTTGGAGTCTGTTTAGGTTCAAGCCATTTATTTCATGATTTAAATAACCAATTTGAAAGTTAACATTTTCAAAAATATTTATTCCTAGAGTAGCTATAAATCTATTTTCAGTAAAAACAGCACCTTCTAAATTAGCAAATAGTTCATTATTAATATTTAAAAATAATGTTTTATTTAAGCTTATTTTTGTTCCTAAGCGGTAGCGAAACCTGTTAAAATTTGTACGCTCTTTTCTAAAAGTAAGTCGTCTATGTTCTAATCTTAACCTATGATAAATGGGAAGGCTGGATAGTTTGTGTTTATAGCTAATTTGTTCATAAGGTCTGTTTTCATAAAGATGAGTTTCACCAGTAATTAAGAAAGTTCTATCAATATCTAAATAAGAATAACCTAATGTTAAGGTGGTGTTTTCGTTTAAATGGTAATTAATACCAGTATATAGAAACAATAGATTGATGTTGTCTAAAACTTCAAATGAGCGAAGTTGTAAGCCGCTAATAACATCAAATTTATTTGATACTTTGTGAGTGCCATTATACATATACCAAGCTCCAAATTCATCTTCTGGAGTGGTTTGGGAATAATTTATAGAAATTGTAAAAATAAGAATGAATGTAGTTAGTAAATACTTCATAATTTAAGATGTCAAGATTTAGGTTTTTAAGATAAAAGGAGCTCAAAAAGAGCTCCTTTTACGGTTAATAAGAACCTATTAAAAGTGTTCGTTTAAGTGATGATGTTCATCAATTAGTGGTCCGCCTTCCATAATTTGTTCAGAAGCTTGAGCTACAAATTTCTCAAAGTTTAAGTGGAATGAGTGTGCTAATTGAATAGCTTTACCAACATAAGCGCCTTTTTGTAACCAAGTGTTCATAGGGTCTAAAATCTCGGTTGGAACGCCAGGACAGTATTTAGGCATATGTAGTCCGAAGATGAAGTTTTGATCATAATCTACATTTTCTAACTCACCATTTAAAATAGCAGTTATCATGGCTCTTGTATATTTTAATTTTATACGAGATCCAACACCGTAAGGCCCTGCGCTCCATCCTGTGTTAATCAACCATACATTTACGCCAGCTTCAGTCATTTTTTTACTTAACATTTCGCCGTAAACGGTTGGGTGTAAAGGCATAAAAGGTTCTCCAAAGCAAGCTGAAAAAGATGGAACTGGCTCTGTAATACCAGCTTCTGTTCCTGCAACTTTAGCGGTATACCCAGAGATAAAGTGATACGCAGCTTGCCCAGGTGTTAACTTTGATACTGGCGGTAATACACCAAAAGCATCACAGGTTAAGAAGAAAATGTTCTTTGGATTATTTGCATATAGCGTTTCTTGAATATTATCTATATGATAAATTGGATAGCTTACACGGGTGTTTTGGGTAATACTACTATCCATATAATCAGGTTCTCCATTGTCCTTAAACACAATGTTTTCAAGTATTGCTCCTGGTTTTATAGCTCTAAAAATTTCTGGTTCTTTATCTTCGGTTAGGTCAATTACTTTCGCATAACACCCACCTTCAAAGTTGAAAATGTTATTGTCTGCTGTCCAACCGTGCTCATCATCACCAATTAATTTTCTGTCTGGATCTGCAGATAGCGTCGTTTTTCCTGTTCCTGACAAACCGAAGAAAATAGCTGTATCTCCTTTTTTTCCAACATTTGCAGAACAATGCATTGGTAATACGTTTTTCTCTGTTGGTAAAATCATATTTAATGCAGAGAAAATACCTTTCTTCATTTCACCTGTATAAGCAGATCCTCCAACTAAAGCTATTTTTTTAGTAAAGTTTAAGATTGAGAAATTACCTTGACGAATACCGAAAGCAGCTGGATCTGGACAAACATATCCAGGAGCGCAAAGGATTAGCCAATCTTCTTTAAAGTTTTCTAATTCTTTTACACTAGGTCTTAAAAACATATTATAAACAAACATATTAGACCACGGTAATTCGGTTACGGTTCTAATATTTGTTCTGAATTCTGGATCTGCACAAACATAGCCGTCTCTTGCATAAATTTCTTTTCCAGAGAGATATTTTTTTACTTCAGTTTCAAGTTTATCAAAGTTTTCTGGAGATATGGCTTTATTCGTTTTTCCCCACCAAACTTTATCAGTTGTGTAATTATCTTTTACAAGAAAACGGTCCTGAGGCGAACGTCCTGTAAATTTCCCAGTATTAATGGCAAGTGTTCCGTTTGCGGTTTCTTTTCCCATACCTTTTTCAACTGTAATTTTCTGAAGTTTTTGAGGTGATAAATTCCAGTTTACGGTTACATTTTTTAATCCGTACCTTTCTAAGGTTTTGTCATTTTGAATTGTTCCTGTTGTTTTCATTTTTATTCAATTTTAAGGTTCCTATTAATAATTTTTATTTTAAAATGGCCATATTATTGGCACGAGTATCATTGATATAATGAAGAATATAAGCAGCAATGGGGCACCTACTTTTAAGTAGTTCATAAACTTATAGCCTCCTGCTGTCATTACCATAGCGTTTGTTGTTGTTCCTATAGGTGTTAAAAATGCTGTTGATGCACTTATGGCAACTACAATCATAAATGGTTCTGGTGATAAATTTAAAGAACCTGCTGCTAAAATGGCTATGGGCGCCATGAGAACTGCCGTAGCTGAATTGTTTATTACCTGGCTAAAGGTTGTTGTGAGTAGAAATATACCAGCTAACAAAAGTATTGGATGTATAGCGCCTAAATAGTTAACTAAGCCATTTGCAATTATTTGAGCAGTCCCAGTTTTTTGTAGCGCGATGCCCATGGGTATCATGGCCGCAATCATAACTACACTCGTCCAACTAATACCCTTGTAAGCTTTTGAAATGGGTACACAACCTGTTAGTAAAAGAACCCCTGCTGAAATGAGTGCCGCAATAGCTCCAGGTACAATATTAAAGACTAACAACATAATCATGAGAATTAAAGCAGCTAGTGCGATATATGATTTTGTGTTCAGGCTTTCAATACTTTTTGCCATGCCTTCAGGGCTACCAATGATGACTAAATTTTCGTGTTGTTTTTTTAGGTCGTCTATGTGTTCCCAAGTACCACGTATTAAAAAGGTATCTCCGGCTTTAACAGTTGTTTCTTTATCTAATAAGGGTTTAGCATTTCTTGAAGCGGCTAAAAGCTGAATCCCAAATCGTTTAAAGTAATCACTTAATTTATATTTTCTTCCAACTAACATTGAGTTAGGGTTAACAATAATTTCCGTCATGCCAACCTCTTGATTGATTAGGTTATGTTTAAGCTCGTCTATAATTGGATCTAGTGGTAAAAGCCCCAACCTGAAAGTAATCATCAATTTATTAATCGCTTCGGTTTCACCTTTTACGGTAATAATATCGTGGTAAAGAAATTCTGTACTTGGGTCAGGAAATTCTATAAAAGTTGGAATTCCTTTTAAAATATTTGGATGTCTTCTTTTTATTCGAATTATAGATACATTATAAGTTTTGTCAAATTGCCACGCTTCTATTTTAGTGTTTAACAAAGGCGATATAGATCTTACACGCAATCTGTAGTAGCCCGTGTCAATTTTATAGGCTTCTATCCAATTATGAAGTGTAGATTCTATATTTATGGGCTTGTTATTGGTTTTGTTTTTAGGCAATAACTTATATCCAACATATCTAAAATATAGCAGAGCGATAATTAATAATGGTAATCCTATAAGTCCAAATTCGAAAAATGAAAATCCTTCAAAACCTGCTTCAATCAAAGCATTGCTAGCAATAATATTTGGAGGTGTTCCTGTTAAAGTTAGTAGTCCTCCGGTATTAGATCCAAAAGCTACCGGCATAAGCATTTTTGAGGGCAATGTACCAATGCTCCACGCAGATGATATGGTTAATGGCATTAGCGTAGCCACAGTACCTGTATTACTTACAAATCCAGATAATACACCTGCACCAAGCGTTATAATAACTAATAGTTTTGGAACACTTTTTCCTGCCCACTCTACAAACTTTTTACCAGCCATAGCAGTCCAGCCAGTTTGTGCAATGCCTTCACCAACAATAAAGAGTGCCGCAATCATAATTACGGTAGGATTGCTAAATCCGCTTAACGTTTCAGTAGCATCTAAAATACCTGTTAAGAATAAACTAATCATCGATATGAGCGCAACAACATCTGGTGTAAATTTTCCCCAAACAAAAAGTCCGATGGTGATGACTAAAATGAGTAGCATTAAATAGATCATATCTTGTAATTGTTTATTAGTTTTACACTTTATACATCTTTTCAAAATGTATTTAAGATATATATTGTTTCTTTATTACTAGGTAAAATTACATTGGATATTCACCAATAATTATGATTAATGTCATGCTTTATCAAAGCCTTTCATTTTTGTGTAATTATTAAAATTTGATGTTTTTACTTGTAGAAATAGATAGCGAAAACGTAATAGTAATAGTCGATTTTTAAGTATTCTTAATATCTTTAAGAAAATTTAGATTGAGGATATTAGAAAATTGATTTATAATAATAAAAAGGATTGATGAAATTAGATATACTTGCCATAGGAGCGCATCCAGATGACGTAGAATTAGGTTGTGGGGCTACCATAGCCAAAGAGATTGCAAACGAAAAAAAAATTGGTATTATTGATTTAACTCGAGGGGAATTAGGAACCCGAGGTACAGCAGAAACTAGAGATGAAGAATCTAAAAACGCTGCTAATATTCTTGGAGTACATTTACGTGTAAATATGAATTTTGCAGATGGTTTTTTTGTAAATGATAAAAAACATCAATTGGAAGTGATTAAAATGATTCGGAAATACCAACCCGAAATTGTGCTTTGTAATGCTATTGATGATAGACACATAGACCACGGAAAAGGCAGTAACTTAGTAAGTGACGCTTGTTTTTTAAGTGGATTAATTAAAGTTGAAACAAAAGAAAATAATGATATACAAAAGCCTTGGAGGCCAAAACAAGTATATCATTATATACAATGGAAAAACTTAGAACCCGATTTTACTGTTGATGTCACAGGTTTTATGGATAAAAAAATGGAATCTGTATTGGCTTATAAAACTCAGTTTTATGATGCTACTAGTAAAGCCCCTGAAACACCAATATCTAGTAAAAATTTCACTGATAGTATTAAGTATAGGGCAAGAGATTTAGGGCGTTTAGTTGGTGTAGAATATGCTGAAGGATTTAATGTAGAACGCTATGCAGCAGTTGATAGTTTATTCGATTTAAAGTAGATGAAAATATTGCAGGTTTTATTTTAAAAAACTGGAATAAATATTAAAAAAGTCTTTGTAGAAAAGATTGAAATCAATTACATTTGCACACGTATTACAAAATGCAGTTACACGGTGGTTGTAGCTCAGTTGGTTAGAGCGCTGGTTTGTGGTACCAGAGGTCGCCGGTTCGAACCCGGTCTTCCACCCAAAAAGCAAAAGCCTTTCAGTCCCGATAGCTATCGGGAGAAAGGCTTTTTTTGTTAGCTTGCTGCTAAAAGTACTTAGCGCTTAATTAAATACGACAATAAAAATTATTAACTAAATTCTTATTTCAAATAAAAAAGAAGGTTGTAACAAATGATATGAAATATATCCCGTTGCCATCTCTTTCTACTTTATATCCTCTAAATTGAGGTCTTTTTCAGTGCCCTCGTGCCTAATTAAGGTCTTTTTTATGTGATTTTTTAAAATTACGCTTATCGTTTATGTATATGGAAAGTTGCGTGTTTGTGCGCGAGGATTTTCCGCAGGAAAATCAGACGTAACAAACTCGCAATGACCTTTGATTTAGCACTAAACCGCAATTATTTTTATACGTTTAAGTCAACAAATCATTCAGATCTAGCCTATCGGCAAGCCGAATGCTTAGTTGTTTCACAGTTTTTATTCTACGTTGTAATTTCCATTCGCCCATTTTATTGTCGGTTCAATCCATTCCTTTAAAGGTTTAAATAAAAATCCGTGTCCCATTCTTGTATTGAGTTCTATTTCTTTAAAGTGTTTTATTTCGCAGTTCGAGTTTTTCTTTCGTTCCAATGAAGAAACTCCAAATGGGTCAGACTTTTCGTAAATCGTTAAAATATTTCCGCAAAAATTGATTTCAGGCATATCTTGAATATCGCTATTCCTAAAACTTGCAATAAATACAAAATTCAAATCTTGATTATTCGCTAAAGTCGAAACGTATTGAGCAATATATCCGCCTTTTGAAGTTCCAACCACAGTTATTTTTTTCGGTTCTGTTCCGTTTTTTATTAAACTGTCAATTTGGGCTACAATGCCAATTGCGTATTCTCTTGCGTTAACATTTCCATTCCGTTTTTCGCTTATTACTTTAAGACCTTCTTTTTTAAATTCAGCAATAATTTCGTTGTATTCAGTCCGCCCAAATTCGGGATGCAATTCATTCAGTTCGTGTTCTTCTAAAAATCGGTTATGAAGGAAGAAAATAAATCGGTCATCACTTTTATTTCCGCACGCAAATAAAGTTGAACAAAAAAAAATTCCAATTAATAGACTTATTTTCATTGATTTACGATTTTTTTCAAATTGTGGGGGAACGGTTGGTGTAAGAAAAGTAGGGCTGGTGGTAAGCGATGACCTTTCCGTTTAAGCAGAAGCCAAATCTTTTGCATATTGTTTTTACCTTAATTTTTCTAAAAGCCAAATTAAAAGATTTGGCGACTTCGTAAATACGCCCAAGCCTTTGTTTAAGGACCTTTCTGCCCTATTTTTTTTTATACATAGCCAGTTTTTTTCATTTCGTAATGATTTTCAGATTCTGATATTTTCTCAAATCCTAAATTTTCATAGAATTTTTTGGCTCTTTTATTTTCTTTTAAAACTCTTAATGCGATTGATTTTTTCTTATTTTCCGCTTCTTTAATTAACCAGTTCATTACTTTCGTTCCAAATCCATTGTTCTGAAATTTTTCCCCAATTATAAGATTTTCGATGTAAATTTCTGAATCGGAAACTTTTTCTGTCCAGTAGCCAACGTTGTTATTTTCCAATAGGATTATTTTAGTGTTTTTTGGGTCAAAGTTGTTTTCGTGTAATTTTGTTTGTTTTTTTTCGTCCCAACCCCAAATTTTCTCTACGTATTTTTTCAGTTCATCTTTTTTCAGTTGATAGGTAAGTTCCAAATCACTATATTTTGCGGGTCTAAAAGTAAAATTCAAAATATTATAAAGTTTCTATGCTTTTGATGTTAATTCCAATAAAACAGTCATCTACACAATTCTTATCTCGATAACCACAAGATGAGATTATTCCGTTGTTTCCAGTTTCAAAATACGTTTGGGTATTCTTTCTTTTAATTAACCAATCCTGCTTGGCTTTTTCATAAATCTCGTCCAATGTAATAGGTTCAGCTCCATCTTGGTGATTACCGATTTCATTTTCGTTTTCAGTCCATTCTAACTCTTGTTCTGGAATATCTTCTGATAGTCCGTCTGTCTCGGTATATTTAAAATATCTTTGAGTAATCACACCATTAGAAACGCTTATAGTGGTTTCCATATACGAACCAGCCCAAGTTCCAGAACCGACTGTATATTTATACGAATTATTAGTTGATTCTTTAAAATTTAACCAAGCATTATGGCTATTTTCAAAATCACTTTGATAATTAAAATCATCATCAGATGAACAAGAGGAAATTATGCTACTTAATAGCAATAACGTAATAATAAGAATTCTGTTTTTCATTTTTTTAATGTTTTATTTATTTATAGATGTCATTTTCTTCGTTTGGTTGCGTCAAATTGGCTAGAACGGTCTGGTATAAGAATAGTAGCGGATTTTAAAGCGCTAACTTTTCGGCTAAACACAGACCTTTTTTTAATTTACTTACTTTGGTTTTAGCGATAAAACCGCAATTATTTTTATACGTTGTGTGTGCCCAGTATGGGCATCGTTTATTTACCGAAAGGTAAATAATTAATCTAGAGGGTGCAAGTCCCTTATGGGCATGGGTAACGCCTTGAACCATTAGTAAGCTGCAAGGTTGCCAACCGTGAGGTTGGAACTGAATAAAGCAGGACTACAAAGCTCGGTACTGACGAACAGAAACCGTATAAGAGACATCTATGCATGGGTAAGCAAGCACATCATTGTAAAGCCCTAAGATTGCAAAAGTGCATTTATGTAGATACGGCAGGGATCGAGAGAAAGAAGATGCCATTACCTGGGAGGTCTCCAAAGCCACGAGTTGGTAACATGGAGAAGTCAGCAGAGGTCATAGTAGTTGCGGGAAACGAGCCGAAAACAAATCGGAGGACTCACAGGCAGCGAAGGACTGAACGTTAGTTTTCTTGAAATTAAAATAGGAAAGTCTCGGCTTAGCCTATTTATAAAGTACAGAATAGCTATGGTCAGTGGAAAGAGCGACCGTATTGATGATTAACGAACCGCCGAGTACAGACCCGTACGCTCGGTGGTGTGAGAGGCGCAGTGGCGACTATTAGGTCATCACCCGTCTACTCGATTGTAAAACGTACTTTATATCAGACGTCGATTGAAATATTAACTTTTCCGCCAAGTCCTTTTTCAACGATATCAAATAAGGTTTTTAAAGTCAGATTACTGCCATTATTTTCCACACGAGAAATATAAGTCCGTTTTTTGTCAATCAATTCGCCAAGTTGCTCTTGTGTCAGATTTTTTTCTTCTCGTGCATTTCGTAAAAGCAAACCGATTTTAAAAGACTCAAAATCTCTATCGAGTTCGTCTCTGCGTTCCGTTCCTTTATTTCCGTAAACGGTATCTTTAATGTCTTTCCAGCTTTTAGTTTCCATTTCCTTTGTTTTTTTCTTCGTAATACTCTTTCATTAATCGGACAGCTTTGTCGATTTCTTTTTTCGGTGTTTTCTGCATCTTTTTAGTAAATCCGTTCAAGAGTATAACTAATTTACCTTTATCGAAGAAGCAAAAAACTCGCCAAATATTCGAACCTAATTTTATTCGGGTTTCAAATAGTCCTTTGTGAGTTTTCATTGGTGCCAAATATGTTTTCGGCACGTGCTGATAGGTTTCGATTATTTCAATGACCTTAAATATTTTGTCCTGAACCTTTTTCGGTTGAGCAAGTAGAAATTCCTCGAAATAATGTTTGTACTGTATTACTTGCCTAACTTTTTCCATCCGGACAAAGGTAACTTAAAAGTTACTATTTTTAAAATTTCAGACATTTATTTTTCTCATTCGAGAGTTTCTTGGGTATGTTTTACAACGTTTTTGTGTATGAGCCGTTGCGTGTGATTTCCCGAAACTCGCCAAGCAAAAAACTGCGCTTGGAAATTCCGCAGGAATTTTCAAGATGAGCACAGACCAAGCAATGGCTTATACCGTGTTGTAGCAAGTGCTGTGTGTCCTGCGTTTCCACAGGGTACAAAGATAAAATAAGTTCTTTGAAAATGGAAACATAACTATTATTGAGATGATAGGCTTTGTTAAAGAAACCGGAACGAGCCAGCACCCATATGG
>JBAQZZ010000156.1:0-5814 GCA_049791475.1 Flavobacteriaceae bacterium
ATAATCTAAAAACAAATATAATTATGAAAGATTCAATCAAAAAAGAAGTGGTGTTTAACCACGCCATAGATAAAGTATGGAATGCCATTTCAAAAGCCGAAGAAATCTCTACCTGGTTCATCCCAGCAGATTTTAAAGCCGAAAAAGGATACAAATACACATTTACATCACCACCAAACGAAAAAGGTTGTACCGTTATTAGCGGAGAAGTCAAAGAAGCGAACCCATACCTATTAATTTACACGTGGATGGTAGCAGATACCAAAACCGAAACCACTGTAAAGTGGCAACTAACCGCAACCTCAAACGGCACAAAGTTATACTTAGAACATTCAGGTATTTCAAACTACGCAGGCGAAACCGCAGTTGCCATGTTCGAAAGTTTCAATGCAGGTTGGAACAATTGTATTAATGGTTTAACAAGCTATTTAAAAGAAACAGTTAATGCAGGATAAAATAACCAAACTTTTTAAAGCCATTGCAGATCCAACAAGGCGTGATATTTTTCACGCCTTAGTGATTGCAACCTCAGCATTGTCTATCACACAAATCTCAAATCAGTTTGAAATGACAAGGCAAGGCGTTACCAAACATATTAAAACTTTGGAAGACGCTGGTTTGGTAAATATTGATGCTCAAGGACGAGAACGTTTCTGCAATGCAAACCCGAAAGAGTTACAAGAAGTGAACAAATGGATTAAATTCTATGAGCAATTCTGGGATGATAAATTAGGTAGTTTAGGGAATTATTTGGATGGTAAAGCTTAAAAATAATTCTTTCATTACTAGACCCGAAGAAAATTTTTCAAACGAAAAGTAATGACGAGGTGCTATGTCATTCAGAACGAGGTACGAAGTGAAGAATCTCATCTTTTAAAATTTAAAGAGTCTTCGGCTACGCCTCTGAATGACAAAACATGTTTTTTTATTAATTGATAATCATTTGTTTAAAACACGTCAATGGTAAGACATTGGACGTAACAATCTCATAATTTAAAATAAATAGTGAAAATATTTTATTTAGTTAGGATTCCTTACTATGTTTGTATCAAAATATTAATTTAAAAAACAATCATGATGAGTAAATCAATTTTTTATCACGCAGGTTGTCCTGTTTGCATAAGCGCAGAACAAGACATTGTTGAATTAATAGGAAAAGACAATGTAGACATTGTTCATTTTGGTGAAGATGCCTCAAGAATTTCAGAAGCTGAAAACGCTGGTGTTAAATCTGTTCCGGCCTTAGTAACTCCAAACGGAAATGTACTACACCTCAACTTTGGTGCTTCTATAGAGGATGTAAAAGGGTAATATTTTAATTTATTTAGTAAGGATTCCTAATTTAAAATCAGTATTATGAAAGTTTCCGTTTGGGATACATACGTTAAAAGAGAAGATGGTAAATTAATGCATTTTGATATTCTAGTATCTGATGCTTTAAATGATGAAAAAACCATCTTTAATTATGGTATTAAATATTTAAAGAGTAGATCTTTTAAAACAGAAGGATTAACATCTAATGAATGTAAATTCTGCCATATAGAACAAGCTCCTGATGATATTATAGAACAAATAAACAACCAAGGGTACTTTATTATTGAAATGGAAAATTGTAATTAATTTAATTGGGATGACTAACTTTATCCCGCTAAATGCGGGACTTTTTTATAATGAGCAAAAGCATATTCAATCCAAACCAGCAAGAAACGGACATTTCTAGTAAAATTGTTGCTGGACTTGAACGTGTTTCCGAGGCTTTTAAAGTTTTACTTTGGGAAAAGGCGAAATTGTTAGGATTAAGTCCTATTCAAATTCAGATTTTAATCTTTATCAAATACCATAAAATTGAATTTTGCAATGTGAGTCATTTGGCTAAAGAATTCAATGTTACTAAACCAACTATTAGTGATGCTGTTCGGATTTTGGATAAAAAAGAATTGATTCAAAAAGTGTATTCATCTTCAGACAGTAGAAGTTATGCGATTCAATTATCAGACTCTGGAAAGTCCATCGTTTCTAAAATCGAAAACTTTGCGCACCCGTTAAAAAATCAACTTAACGGGATTGATAATGATGACTTAGAGCAAACCTTTCAAACCTTAAGTCAGCTCATATATAAGCTAAATCAAATAGGTATTCTAACGGTTCAACGCACTTGTTATGCTTGTAAGTTTTATCAAAAAAACGACAATATCCATTATTGTAATTTATTAGAAAAAGAATTATTGAATTCTAAGATTAGGATTGATTGTAATGAGTTTGAGGGAAAGTAAAATTTAACTTATCTATTTAAGCCTATCAGGATTTTTACCTAATTTTTTAGATTCAGAAGTTACTCGCCTTTCTAATTTCTTAATATCCTCTTCAGCAGGTAATTCTTCTGGCTTAATACCTCTATCCATTAATAAACCTCTAACGCCTTTATTATTTCTTACATGTTCTACCGAAATACTATTCCCTTTTGTTAATCCTTTTTCTTTAGTATTAAAAACTGTAATTTCAGTAGCAAAATCTTTAGCCTTTATAGTAATCGTTGGCAAAAAAATCAGCTAAAGCCCTGCTTTGAGGAACATTTAACTTTTTTTTCATTTCTCTAGTAGATCTCCCAAATAAAGCTTGATCAGCTAAAACATCATTTTCAGTATTTACTTTATTGTACATATTCTTCGATAAATAAAACCAAATGAAGCTACAGAATTAAAAGCGTTGTTTGATTAAAAGAATCATTTGGGCGTTACCACAAGGGTCGGGCTATCCGCTATATCTTTTTATTAATGGCATTGTGAGCGAGGAACGAGCGTAACAATCTGCCAATTTTTAGTTCATAAGCAAATTTAAAGGGCCACCGTCAAAGACAGTGTTTTTTCAATGAGAAATAAAATACTAAAACCTTACTCTACCACCTTCTCAAACACAGCCTCTAAATTTACTAAAACCCATAAGTCTTGCTCTAAATCGAAAAACATTTGTTTTACCTTTACAGTAACCATAGTACCACTATTTAAAATTAAATCGTAAGGATATGGGTAGTGTTCATTAATAAGAAAATCTGCGTCTACTTCTAAACCATCATAATAATAATGTGCTATTCTATCAATTTTACCATCTTTTAAAAAAACTATCTTAGAATAATCTCCGTCGCTATATCTCAGGTCTATAATTCCTAGTTCAGGATAGTAGAAATCTCTTGGTAGAGACAACCTAAAATACCATTTGTTTGCATCGTAAGTTGATTCAGTAAAGATTAAATCGTCCATAGGCTTTCTAAATCCAGTATAATAAACACTTAGCTCTTCTTTAAAATTTTCAGATTTTATGTTATCATAATTTAAATCTAAAGCAGTATCAGAGGTTAAACTTATTAATTCATAATTACCTAGATTGGGGTGGGGTACTGGTGTATCTTCTTTATTACAAGAAACTAGTAGAGAGATACTTAATATTGTTACTATTATTTTCATGGCCTAATTTTTAAAGTAGGCAGCAATAAAATTGCTGCCTACTCATATTAATTATTAAAATTGCACCTGAACTGGTCGCATTTCTAGCATTGTACTTGAATTTCTATATATCCTTGGATATAATTGATTATCACAAGGATTTTTAATTAATACTTGATCTGAAAATGGAATTTCAATTCTACCTAAAATATCGCTTCCTTCAACCCATTTTTGAGTTCTTTCACTACTATTTGTTTCTTCCGTTGAAGCACCAAATTTAAGTCCTACTTTAATTTTATCACCTAAAGGAATACTTGTATCTACATTTACATTTGTATTATACTTTTTAACGTTAGATGTTTTTGTACTTATCTCTGTTGTAAAATCTATTTCTTTAATTTCTAAGTTCCAAATATTTGAATATTCTGTTAAATCCCAAGCATGTATATGCAATACTGTAGCGTTTATATCTGCGGATGTAAAATCAAGACCTTTAAAAACACTTATTACTGGTCTCCAATAAGTTCTTTTCCATCTTACTGGCCATGCGCCTCTGCGGCGTACAACAGATTCATGCGTATATGTAAATAAATCATCAGGCCTAGCATTAAAAGCTAACGTGAAATTTATATTTGGTCTATTTTTAGCATTATCGGTAATAGATATTCCAATCTCAAAATTACCGTCTGTCCATGGCACACGACGTTCTCTTTCCCAGTTTTGGTTTGCAAGTTGAGGGTCTAGATTAGAACCATTAGTTTGATTTGCCATTCTATTAAATACTAAATCTGCATCTCCCTGTAATTTAAAATATGTAATAGCCTCTAAATATTTTCCGCCCACATAAGTATTCGTAGTTTGTGTTGGAGTTAATTGATAGTAAATATTATCCCGATGCCAAGGTTGTGATACATTACCATCAAATACATTATAAGCCGTTTTAAGAAATTGTTCCACATTATTTTGACGACCAGGGATGATTGTAGCAGGAGGGCTACACGACCCGCTGCCACCACCACCACCACCGTCGTCTATGTCAATTGGTTCAAGTATGATTGTTCAGCATTCATATTATCATCTAAAAACCGATAGCTTTGCCCGCCACTCGTGTTTAAAATTTCTGTTGATCTTCCAAAATTATTGTTACCATTATTTACAGCTAATCTTTCGTTATTTTTAATTACAATTACTGGATATCCAGGAACTAAATCTTGTTCTAACACATATTCATGACTGTTTACAGCATCAATCATAGGGACTTCGTTAGTAGTTTCTAATCTTATAGCAACTACTGGAATCTGTTCATCATCATTAGGATCCCAAGTTTCTGCGGAAAAAGAATCTTCTGGCAGTTCTGGAACAAATATTGTTAATAATGGCAATTGTTGTTCAATTTGCGCTAACTCATTTTTATCTTTAAAATAACTCTCCAAAAGTCCGCTTAATGTTGCCACAGAACTATTTTTCGCATTTGTATTAAGTCTGTAATTTACAGGTTTGTCTTTTACGGCATGGTACAAAACATCATAATCTTTGTTAAATTTTTTTAACGCTTCTGTTTTAATAAACCTTCTAAGTTCTGGACTTTACTTAATAGCAAGAGCCATAGCTCGTCCAAATTTTAATTTTAATTTGTCAGCTTCTTTCAAATCTAAACTTTCAATTGTTTTAGACTCTTCATTATTAATTTCATTTTGTGTTTCATAATTATCACTTTCAAAGTTTTCATTACTGCAACTTTGAGATAATGACCCCAAAACAAAGGTTAATAATAAAGATATGTTACTTATTTTCATTCTTTTACTTTTTAAATTTATATTTTTGACAGTCTTGAAAATCTTTTTATTAAAGCGGAAGAGGCGTTTCTTGCCAAAAATAATTTAAATCCTCTAATGGTGTGACTTTTGTTCTATTTCATAGGCATTTGTTTTAAAGTTAATACTCGGAATATTTATATTTTATTAACATGCTATTAGAGGTTTTTATAACTTAAACATAAAATATTTCATATTTGTATTTTAAGACACAAACCATATGTAATACCTCTCAAATATGAAAAAAAAATTATTCTTACAACATAAAGTTGTGTTTTTTTGCAAATTTTAGTCATTTTCAATATTCTTACTGTGGGTTTCCCGTAAAATGAAAGATTTTGGTTATAACATTCATGCAATTATCTCATGCTTTATAAAAAATAGTAATATTTAAACCCAAAAATCGTTTTACTTTTGCATCAATAAATTTAGGCTCAAGTTTAAAATAGTGTTGATAATTGCAAATAAAATTAATTATTTAGTGTATTTGTATGTGATTTTTAAAATCGATCAATCTCAAAACTTTTAAATTTAGGCGATTCAAGCATAATACCTATTTT
>JBAQZZ010000157.1:0-24056 GCA_049791475.1 Flavobacteriaceae bacterium
CAATGTACATACTAAATAAAAATCTATTATATACCCTTTCTATAAAAAAATCCAGCTATTAGCTGGATTTTTTTATAACTATACATTAAAATTATAATTAATTCACAACCAACCTAAAGCCTTCACCATGTATATTTAGTATTTCTACCTTATCGTCTAGTTTCATGTACTTACGGAGTTTTGCAATGTACACATCCATACTACGCGATGTAAAATAATTATCATCACGCCATATTTTAGTTAACGCTAATTCACGAGGCATTAAATCGTTTTCATGTAAGGCTAATAAACGTAATAATTCATTTTCCTTAGGTGATAATTTAATAGGATCTCCGCCATTATAACGTAAAAAACGGAGTTTTGAATTTAAATCAAAACCGCCTATTTTAAATTCAAACTGTTTACTATCTGAAATCGTTTCGGTTGCTTTACGCTGAATAATAGCCTTTATTTTCATTAATAGTACTTCACTATCAAAAGGCTTATTTAAATAATCATCTGCGCCTACTTTATAGCCTTTTAAAACATCTTCTTTCATCGCTTTAGCGGTTAAGAATACAATGGGCACATCGGTATTTTTTTCACGAATTTCTTTAGCTAATGTAAAACCATCTTTATAAGGCATCATCACATCAAGAATACATAAATCGAAATCGTCCTTCTTAAATTTTTCAAACCCTTCCATTCCGTTTTTCGCATGAACAACATCATAGTCATTCATCATTAAATAATCTTTTAAAACCGTTCCGAAATTGGGATCGTCTTCAACTAATAAAATTTTCTTGTTTTGTGCTTCCATGTTTATGTTATTATGGGAAGTTTTATTGTAAATGTACTTCCATTATCTTTTTCGCTTTCTGCAGATACGTGACCTTGATGGTCGTCTACAATTCGCTTTACATACGCCAGACCAAGACCGTGCCCTTTTACGTTATGTATATTTCCAGTGTGTTCTCTATAAAATTTTTCGAACACGCGTTTTACGGCAGCTTTACTCATACCGCTACCATGGTCTTTTATTTTTAATATAATATTATTTCCTACATTTTCTGTATAAACTTCAATTTTTGGCGCATTAGGAGAATACTTAATGGCATTATCCAACATATTAACAATAACACTTGTAAAGTGCGTTTCGTTGGCTAAAACTGATGAATTATCAGCTTTTAAAAATGTTTTTATATAGCCTTTTCTGTCTTCAACAATAAGCTCCACGTGTGAAATAGCATCTTCTATTATGTCGTGTAGCTTAACGCGATCCTTACTTATATTGAGTTCGTTTTTTTCTAATTTCGATATTCTTAAAACGTTTTCAACTTGCGCATGCATCCGTTTATTTTCTTCCTTAATCATGTTAAGGTAACGCATTACCTTTTCTTTGTCATCAATTATTTTTGGATTCCTAATGGAATCTATCGCTAAGTTTATTGTGGCTATTGGTGTTTTAAACTCATGTGTCATGTTATTTATAAAATCTGTTTTTATTTCTGATATTTTACGTTGTTTAACCAGTTGATATAACGAACTCGTATACGCAATAATGATAACCAAAGTAAAACCTATTGATAACAGCATCATACCTATTACTGATGATAGAATAAACTTCTTATCATCAGGGAAATTGATTAAAAGTTTATAAGGCGTTTGATTATTGTCATCATAAAAAATAGCCGAACTAAAGGTTGATTTTTTATCATATTCAAAATTATCACTTTGCACTTTTGTTGCTAAATCATTGCTGTAAATGGCAAACTCATAATCTATATCAATATTATCTTCTTTTAGCTTTCTTGTTAATAAACTTTTTATTTCATCTTCGGAAACCCTCGTATGAATTGGTTTTCTTTTTAATTCTTGCTTAAAATTTTTCTTTAAATAATTTATTTGTGGCTCTAAAATAGGCCCACTATTAATAATTCTAGTTATTGGACTTTGAGAAATGTCTCTATCTAATAAATCTGAATTATTATAAACCTCGAGTTTTGAACTTCCTGTAAACCGCTTTAAATTTATACTATCACTATCAAAACCTGCATCTAAAATTGAAGATGACAACTTATAATTATCTTCTAAAATACCTTGAGAATAGATAACTGTTTCATTGGTATTATTATTTTGCTGATAAATAAACAATTGAGAAACTACCGTTGAATCTGATTTTTCTTCTTTATCTAAACTTTGATACACATTAAAAAGCCTATCTAATTCGTTAGATTCTAACCTATTAGACACATAACTTAAAGACTTTTTTACATTAGATTCAAATCGGTTTTTCTCGTTATCTACTGAATTATTTATGTAATATGCTTGAACAGATATAATGCCTATAAGCGATAAACTCATTAAAATAACTAGTAGGACAAATATTTTTTTGCTCATTACACCAAAATTAACATTTTAACATTTAGCCGACTTATCATTTAACCTTACATTAACAAAATTGTTAAAATTTCTTTTGCTGTATGGCTTTGAGGATTTGCTTATGAATGTTAAGTACTTGTTTTTCAGTGTTTTCAATATCAACATTTTCAATTACGAAATGAGAACGTTTTGCTTTTTCTTCATCTGTCCATTGGTTTTGCATAATAGCCTCAATATTGGCTTTTGTAGTATTATCTCGCTTAAGTAAGCGGTCAATTTTCATTTTTTTTGGAGCAGTAACCGTTACCACATAATCACATGTTTTGTAACCCTCATTTTCAAAAAGAATAGCCACTTCTTTTATTACATATTCTGTCTTTTGTTTTAAAGCCCATTTACTAAAATGCTTAGCTACTCTTGGATGAATTATAGCATTCATTTTTTTTAAAAAAAGTTTATCATTAAATATAATACCTGCTATAAAGGGCTTGTTTAATTCGTTATTTAAGTAAGCTTTGTCTCCAAATAACTGAATGAGTTTTCGTTTGATTATTTTAGACCGTTGCATCAGCTTTTTAGCTTCTTCATCAGCAATATAAACAGGCACTCCCAACTTCATAAATTGTTTAGCCACCGTAGTTTTCCCACTCCCAATTCCGCCTGTTAAACCTACTACAATCATTCTGTAATTATAAATTCTATCCGTTGCTGACTTATCTTTGTGTTTTTAACCGATTTGGGAAATCTTACTAATTCAGGTATTAAAAACGATTGATTATTTGCCACCTTATTATAATCGCAAACCACTTTAAAATCTTTAATTTTTACGCTACTAAAATTACTTAAACTTACGTAATATGAAACATTTACTTCTTTCGGGAAATATTTTAAAGTGATGTCTTTTGGCACATTGATAACGCTTACTGGAACTTTTAATGTGCCTTCGGTATACTTCTCAACTTTAGCATTTAAATTAATGCTAGTATTTGAGAATTTTAAATCTTTTTGATTTTTTGGAAGTTTTAACTTTATTGATTCTGATATATCTGTCCTGATATTTGATAAACTAACAGAATCTGTATCTATATAATTGATTTCGCTTACAATAATATTAGGCCCAATAATTTGAATAGAATCTGGCTCTAAAATATAATCTTCAGAAACATTGTAACCAGGTGCAAATTCAATATATGAATGAAGTTTTACTGGCACTTTTTTAATCTGATTTACCCCATACTTAAACATCAAAGTATCTGGAGCTATATTCAGCAACTCTACTTGTTTATCAAATTGCGTATTATTCAAAAAAGCCTTGGATTTGCTCCAAACAAAAACAGAATCTTTTTTATAAACATCTTTACTAAAATCTATTTTTATTTTAGGTTTAGAAACATAATATTTCAGCCATTTAAAGCCATGGGTTTTTAACGTTAGCGCCAAAACAATACTTGAATCGTTAAGTATAATATTAGCATCTGGCACATTCATTTTTTCAATATTGAAAACAATAGTATTTGTATATTGTTTGGAAAGTTTAGTGAAAATTAGAATAATAAATGCCGACACTAAAAAGAAAAGAAACACATTTATCTTTTTGTTTTTAATGGAAGCTAATACATCAGATTTTAATTTTTTTATCATATTGATTTAAAAAATAATTCTGGAAATTGTTTTTCAGGGTCTCTATTTAAAATACCTACAGTTAGTGTTGATTTTAAAAAACCATACCCATATCCAGTAAATTGAATTAGAACAGCAAGTATAGACGAGAACGCAACTTTAAGTCTCTTTGTTGCAACTAATGCAACTAAAAACATGACCAAAAAATAAAATATATAACCGTAAAAAAACCATTTGAAGTTAATAAAAAATAACAGTAAAGACGCTATAAAACCCAAACAAAATAGAGATGGAAACCAATACGTTATTTTTTTAGTTTGCGGATGCCATTTATTTAAAATAGGCCGAACTAAACCAAATTTATTAACTTGTTTATAAAATTTATTCCAAGATATTCTGCGCTTATGATAAACAAAAGCTTCAGGGATGAGTTTTGTATTGTAGCCTAAATTCCATAGTCGAATTGATAAATCAGGATCTTCTCCGGGGTGAATTCTTCCGAAACCATTAGATGCTTCAAAGGCTTTTTTTGAAAGTCCCATATTAAAACTTCGCGGTTGAAATTTATCTAAACCTTTTTTGTGTCCTCGAATACCTCCAGTAGTTATGAACGACGTCATTGAAAAATTAATCGCTTTTTGAATATTCGAAAACGAATCATGAGCAGCATCAGGCCCCCCAAAACAATCAACATAATTATTATTTAAACTCTTTTCAACTTCATTTAGATAGTTTTCGGGAAGTACGCAATCGGAATCTAAAATGATAAAGTAATCACCCTTTGCTCGTTGCATTCCATAATTTCTAGAATCTCCTGGTCCAGAGTTTTCTTTAAAAAAGTAAGAGATGTTTAAAGTGTTTTTAAAACTTTCAACACTGGTTTTTGATAATACTGTTGAACCATCTTCAACAATAACAATTTCAAATTCAGTAGCTGTTTTTAATCCTACAAAACTATGCAAAAGCTCTTGTATTTCGTCTGGACGATTATAAACAGGAATTATAAATGAAAACTGTAATTGCATAACACAAAAGTAACAAAAAAGCCACCTTAAAAAAGATGGCTCGTTTTCTATATTTAAAAATAATTTATTCTTCTCCTACAAATGTACTCATTACAGCATCACTAACGCCCATATTACTAAAACCCCCATCATGAAATAAGTTTTGTAAAGTAACACGTTTCGTTAAATCACTAAATAGAGATACTGTGTAATTTGCACAATCTAAAGCCGTTGCATTACCAAGTGGCGACATTTTTTCCGCATAAGCAATAAAACCATCAAACCCTTTTACGCCACTACCCGCAGTTGTAGGTGTTGGCGATTGTGAAATGGTGTTAACACGTACTTTTTTATCTCTTCCAAAGAAATAACCAAAACTACGTGCAATACTCTCTAAATATGCTTTATTATCAGCCATATCGTTGTAATCAGGAAATACACGTTGCGCAGCCATATACGTTAACGCTACTATACTTCCCCACGCGTTCATTGCGTCAGATTTGTATAAAGTTTGCATTAATTTATGAAAAGACATCGCAGAAACATCAGTTCCTTTTTGAGTCCAATCATAATTTTGATCGGTGTAATGTTTTCCTTTTCTAACATTAATAGACATTCCTATAGAGTGTAAAACGAAATCAAGTTTACCTCCAAGAATTTCTTGAGACTTATCAATTAAGTTTTGTAAATCTTCTAAAGAAGTTGCATCAGCAGGAATAATTTGAGAACCTGTTTTTTCAGCTAACTCATTTATCTGTCCCATTCGCATAGCTACTGGTGCATTTGTAAGCACAAATTGTCCGCCTTCTTCATGAACACGTTCTGCTGTTTTCCAAGCAATTGAATTTGAGTCTAATGCTCCAAAAATGATTCCTTTTTTTCCTTTTAATAAGTTGTATGACATGTTAGCTGGTTTATTCCCCTTTGTCCTTCGGACATTTCCCCTAAGGAGAAAATTGTAGGATTATTAATTTATAAATAATTTAGATTTCAAAAATACTAAACTTTAAACTTTTTACTTTATTCTTTTAACTTTTTTAGTTCAGTAATTCTTTAGCATGCGCAATGGCTGAAGAAGACATTTCGATGCCTCCCAACATTTGCGCTATTTCCACAATACGCTCATCATGATTTAACTTCACTAAATTAGTTTGTGTCACATCATTAACATCTTCTTTATATACTTTAAAATGCGAATGTCCTTTAGCTGCAATTTGAGGCAAATGTGTAATTGATAACACCTGCATCGTTTTACTCATATGTAACATAATATCGCCCATTTTATTAGAAATTTCACCAGATACACCTGTGTCAATCTCATCAAACATAATAGTTGGTAACTGAATGTAATTTGATAAAATAGATTTTATAGCAAGCATAATTCTTGATAATTCGCCACCTGAAGCTGCTTTTTTAAGCTCATTAAATTGACCGCCTTTATTTGCCGAAAACAAAAAAGACAATTCGTCTTTTCCATTAGCAAAAAACTCATTACTTAAAGTTACATCAATTTTAAACTGCGCATTCGGCATTCCTAAACTTACTAAAATGGATTCTAATTGGCTTTTTAATTCTGGAATTACAGCAAGACGTTTATCGTGAATGTTTTTAGAAATCGCGTTTAATTCAGTTTCTTTTGTAGAGATTTCAGCTTGTTTTTTCTTGATAGTGCCTTCTAAATTTTCAGTTACTAAAACCTTTTCATCTAAATTATTTCTTATTTCAATGAGTTCTGAAATAGTAGAAGCCACATGTTTTTGCATTAAATTATGTAGTGTTTTCAATTTAGCGTCAACAACTTCTAATCGTAATGGATCTTCATCCAAACCATCTTTAAGTTCATCAACTTCATCAAACACATCGTTCATTTCAATAAGACTGCTATTTACACGATTGTATAAATCTTCATATTTAGTTGAGTAACTAGATAGTTTTTGAAAAGTATTTTTAAGCAATGTTAAATTTGAGAGTAATCCTAGTTCTTCTTCACCTAATAATTGATAAGCCTCGGCAAGTTTTTCTTTGATCCCCTCAATATTATTTAGGGTTTCATACTCATCTTCAAGCGTTTCAACTTCACCTTCAATTAAATTAGCTTCTACCAATTCGTTCAGTAAAAACATATTATAATCATGTTCTTTGATCGCTTCTGCCTGAAATTCTAAAAGGTCTTTTAATTCCTTTTTAAGTTTTTTGAAGTGTTTTAATTCAACCTTATAATCTTCTAAAACACTGGTGTTATTTGCTAAAGCATCAATAACTTGAAACTGGAAATCGTTGCTTGTTAATTGCAGTGTTTGATGTTGTGAATGCACATCTATTAATCGTTCACCTAATAGTTGTAAGCTATTCAAATTTACTGGAGAATCGTTTACAAAAGCACGAGATTTTCCTGATGGTAATATTTCTCTACGAATTATGGTTTGTGGTTCATAATCAAAATCTTCAGCTTCAAAAAGCGATTGTAGATTATAATTAGATACATTAAAAATAGCTTCAATAATACATTTTTGAGTGTTATCTTTCAAACTACTTAAATCTGCTCGTTTACCTAAAATTAACGATAAACCTCCTAAAAGTATTGATTTTCCTGCGCCAGTTTCACCAGTAATTATTGATAAACCATCATTAAAATTGACTTGCAAATTATCAATTAAAGCATAATTTTTTATAGAAAGTGATGTTAGCATATTTTTAGTATTCAGTCCTCAGTAATTGTTTACTGCGACTACCCAATGAAAACTTATTTTAAAATGAGATATTTTGCCACTTACTACTGTGCATTGGTGCCACTTTTTGTAAAGTTTCTTTAACACTAGCTATATTTACATTTGGTCCATCACTAAATATTTGCTCAATCTCCTCAGCTTTAGCATCGAAAAATGTACGTAGTAAAAATGAGTTTGGTCTGCGACTATTCATCGTTTGAAAGTCTTTTAATGAAGCAGCTATTTGCTCTTTACCTAGTTTTACATTTTCACTCATAACATCTAAACCCTCTTTGTGATAGCTGTAAACAACATCTCTGTATTCCTTAAAAGTGGGTGATAATATATTATCAATAAGTGCAAATCGACTTTGTAATCCATCTTCTAACTTCCAACCAGAAAAATTCCCTTGTTGCGAATAATTAGTAATAATTTGTGCTTGCTTATAGTATTCAGCGCCTCCGTTCGGTGCAAAAGAATCGGCATCTAAACCTAATATAATTTGAATATGAAATGCTAAAACAGAAATTAAATTAGATTCGAATTGCGTTGGGTTATATATTAAATTTTGGAACTCTAAATACCTAAAATTAAAATCACTATCATTAAAATTATAAATTGGTGTTGTAAATGAAGAGCCATAAACTGGTCTGGAAGATTGTACTTGCAATGATGCTTGAAACGACTCACCGCTGTAATTTGAAATGTTTATAAACATACTACAATCGATGCGTTCTTGTGGTGCAAAATTTTTATTAGTCCATTTTGTATTATTTATAAACTCATTTAATTGTTTTTCTAAAGTTTTAAAAATAGGAAAGTTTTCATTTCCAGTTTGTTGTGCATTTACAACTACCGTACAGTTTAATTCTTGGGAAACACCTGAAAACCCTATGAGAAATAATAAAACGATTAAAATATTACGCATTAATTTCTTTTAAAATTTTGGTTAATAAATCTGTAGCAACATCCGTTTTAGACTTCAATTCAAACCTTGTAATCTCGTCTTTATTATCAATAAAAGAAACTTTATTGGTGTCGCCTTTAAAACCTGCCCCTTTATCTTTCAACGAATTTAAAACAATTAAATTTAAATTCTTCTTTTTTAATTTTCCTTTTGCGTGTTCTAATTCATTATTCGTTTCTAAAGCAAAACCTACTAAATATTGTTGTTTTTTTATGTTTCCTAATGAGACTAAAATATCTTTAGTTTTTTCCAGCTCTAAAGTTAACGTAGAAGCTGCCTTTTTTATTTTCTGAGTAGCGACTTCTTTTGGCTTAAAATCGGCAACTGCAGCCGAAAGTATAGCGATATTCACATCATTAAAATACTCATGAGCGGCATTATACATCTCATCGGCACTTGTAACAGGAATAACATGAATTAAACTATGCTTAACTTTTTGATGTGTCGGTCCTGAAATTAAAAAAACCTCAGCACCAAGATTTGCGGCAGCCTTAGCAATTTCAAATCCCATTTTACCACTAGAATGATTTCCTATAAAACGAACAGGATCAATGGCTTCATAGGTTGGGCCAGCAGTAATCAACACTTTTTTTCCTCTTAATGGAAGTTTACTTAAAATATCATTTTCTATAAATGACACAATATCTTCAGGCTCTGCCATTCTGCCCTCGCCTACCAATCCGCTTGCTAATTCTCCACTTGTCGCAGGAATCATAATATTCCCAAAAGATTCAAGCTTTTCAAAACTTGCAAGAGTTGATGGATGTTTGTACATATCTAAATCCATAGCTGGTGCAAAATAAACGGGGCATTTTGCAGATAAATAAGTAGCTAACAATAAATTATCGCTAGTGCCATTTGCCATTTTAGACAACGTATTTGCTGTTGCTGGGGCAATTACAAAAACATCTGCCCACAAACCTAAATCTACATGATTATTCCAAACCGCATTATCATCTTCTTCGTTTGTAAAAGACGAATAAACTGGATGTTTTGAAAGCGTTGATAAGGTTAAAGGTGTTATGAAATCTTTAGAAGAAGGCGTCATAACAACTTTTACGCTAGCACCAGATTTTATAAAAAGTCTAACTAACGATGCTGTTTTATAAGCAGCAATACCACCACTAATGCCTAATAGTATGTTTTTGCCGTTTAAAATACTCATAAAATAGCTTCAAGAATTTTAGATTAATAAGCAATTAAACTCCAAAACCATGTAAATACATTGTTTTGGAGTTTAATTAATAGCATTGAAATTTAACAATTATTCCTGAGAATCTTCGTCTGTATTTCTAAAATAAATTTTATCAGTTAACCATTCTTGAACAGCTAACGCGTGAGGTTTTGGTAATTTTTCGTAAAATTTAGACACCTCAATTTGCTCTTTGTTTTCAAAGATTTCTTCAAGACTATCATTATAAGTAGCAAATTCTTCTAACTTATCAATAAGTTCTTTTTTAATCTCTGTATTAATTTGCTCTGCACGTCTTGCGATAATTGAAATTGACTCATAGATATTCTCTGTTGGTTCATCAATTTGGTTTCTATCGTAAGTCACCGTATTAACTGGAGCATTGGTTTTCTTTAAATCCATTATTATTGTTATTTAACTTATTGTGCTGTGTTATTTTTTAATTCTTCTTCAATTGCTAATGCCATATTATCGACTTCAGGTAAATATTGTGAATTCACAAATGCTTTTTTAAAAGCTATATAAAATTCTTTTGCTTGTTCTAAACGTTGCTTTTTTAAGTCGACAATACCCTGCAATGTTCTCTTTCTTTCTACACTATTCATTGCCAATTTATAAGCGGAATCTAACCTGTAAAAAAGTGCTTCTTCTTTAAGAGTTGAACCTGGGAAATCAAAAAGGAAATTATCAAAAGATCTTACTGAAGCAGGATAATCAGATATTCTATTATATTGTTTAGCTGTTTCAAACGCTTTTTTCTCCAATTTAAAATCCAACTCTTTCGTTAATTCGTTAGCTTCTGCTAAGTATTCAGATTCTGGAAATAAATCTATAAACGTTTGTATTTTTTCTAAAGCTTGTTTGGTCTCTTTTTGATCTTTTGAATACACCGGCGATAACATGTAATAACTCTTAGCACTTAAAAAAGAGGCTTCTTCTAGCTTTTCGCTTTTTGGATAACTCGCTGCAAAACGCTCAAATTGATAACCAGATATATAGAAATCTCGCATTTTATAATACGACATAGAATACAAATACATTAACTTTTCAGCTTGTGGCTTACCTCTATAATTAGGAACTATTTGTGCAAAAAGTTTATTTGCTTTAGCAAACTTACCTTCGTTATATAAATCTTCACCCATTTTAAACTTCTTTGCAATGGCATCATCACCTTCGGCTTTTAAAGCTTTTTGGTATTCGCTGCAAGAGCTTAAAACTACGAATGTAATTAGTATGTAAAAAAAATGTTTCATGTGTTTATATTTATTGTTTTTTTAATTGTCACATGTAGCATCCATATAATCATTGTCCTTAGGTATTGAACTTTTAGTTATGGATGTTTCATAAATATAAAAGAGGCTGCAAAATTAAGTTATTAATATGGATTTTAAAAATATTATTTTCAAAACAAATTAAGGATTAAAACTTCGTTATGAAGGCTGAAAATTACAATAAAATATAATTTTTTAAAATTTCAACATAGCATCGCTACTTTAAAATTTTAAAAAGTAGTGAAACGATGTATTTTGAAGTAATTTTAACATGAAATAGATTTTTTAACGCTTAATTTGTGTTTTGCTAAAATAATGGCTTAAACTCTGTAATTGTAAGGTTTAAGTAATATTTAACATCCTAATACGCTTTTACAAAACTTTGGATCTTTTGTTTTAATTGATTTGATGCTGGCACAAGTGGTAACCTAACCGTGTCTTTACATAAATTCAAAACTTCAAAAACCGCTTTAATTCCTGCTGGATTATTTTCTTCAAAAATATAACCAATCACATCCATTAACTTAAAGTGAAGCTTATAAGCTTCTTTAGTTTCCCCATTTAAACCTAAACGAATCATGTTTGAGAAATCTTTTGGAAATGCTTGCCCAATAACAGAAATCACGCCTGCACCGCCAGCTAAAACAACACCTAAAGCTAAATCGTCATCGCCAGAAATTATTAAAAAATCACTTGGTTTGTTTTCAATTAACTCTAAATATTGCGCCACATTATTTCCTGCTTCTTTTACGGCAATAATATTATCAAAATCGTTTGCTAACCGTAAAGTTGTAGAAACCTCAACGTTTTTTGAAGTTCGCCCAGGAACATTATATAAAATAATATCTATTGGAGAAGCTTCAGAAATAGCTTTAAAATGTTGATAAATACCTTCCTGAGTTGGTTTGCTATAATAAGGAGACACCGATAAAATGGCGTCGATATTTGTTAAATCTGTGTTTTTTATTTCTTCAATTACAGCCATAGTATTATTACCACCAATACCCAAAACCATAGGCACACGGCTGTTGTTCGCTTTTGTTATGGTAGCAATAATGTCTTGTTTTTCTTTTTTTGTAATGGTAACACTTTCGCCTGTTGTACCTGAAATTACAAGATAATCTGTACCGTTATCGATGTTAAAATTAACAATGTTTGTTAACGCTTGATGGTCTACACTCAAATCTGATTTAAAAGGTGTTACCAACGCCACTCCAGTTCCTAGAAACTTACTATTCATTTTTTAATCTTGTTTAATATCGTTAAGTATTTAAAAAGTTCTTCTTTAAATACCTCAAATTCTTTTAGTTTAGTTTTTATAATTAAATCGTTTATACGCTCATCGGTTTGTAAAATACCTACTTTCAATTCTGCTTTTGAAAGTACAGTAATTAGTTTTAATTCTAAAATTTCTTTTTCGTAATAACTAATTAAAACATCAAATTTTGTGTTTAAAAAAGTATCTAATTCAGGGTTTTTAATAGTGCCTTTCCATCCAAAATCTTTTGGATTATAGCAATTATCCCATGAAAGTAAATCGTCTTTTTTGTTTTCAGAAAAGGCTATTATTTTTAATTTATTTGGACGTATTTTACCGTAATCAGCCATTAATCTGAAACTTTCAAAATCGTTAATCTCATCAATATTTATAATCACGCCCATACTTTCAACCTTATTACCCGAAATATTTACTTGTCTTTCAGATAACAATTTGTTTAAGTACTTTTTAATAGATTTTTCTTTAAAACCCTTTAAAATCATTTACCTTTATGCTTTCGACAAAGGTAACAAAAGTACTTTCAAAAAATTCTTTTAATTTATGAGGTTTACACATTTCTTTTTTTTGTTATATATTTTTATTTTTTTTAGCTGTAAAGAACAAAAACTACAGCTTACCAAAATTGAAGGCTCTCAAATTCAAATTACAGATTCTTTGTCTGCCGATGCTGAAATTGAAGCATTTATAAAACCTTTTAGAGAACATATTCAAAAGGATTTAGATAGTGTTTTGGCATATTCTTTAAACACATATTCTAAACACGATGGAAAATATAATACCTTAATAGGAAATTTTCTTGCCGATGCTATTTTTGATGAAGCTAATCCTATTTTTAAGATTAGAACAGGTAAAAATATAGATATGGTATTTCTTAATTCTGGAAGTATCCGATCTATTATTCCAAAAGGGAATATATCTGCAAGAACCATGTTTGAAATTATGCCTTTTGATAACGATACTTATGTTGTTGCATACAATGGTGATGATGTAAAACGCTTAATTAAAGATATAGTAGAATCTAAACAAGCGCATGCCATATCAAAACTAAAGATAAGGATTGATAAAGATTATAACTTGATAAATGCCACAATAGGCAACGAAAAAATTGATTCATCAAAAACATATTATATTGCTATTAGTGATTATATGTACAATTCGAGAGTTGAAGAATGGTTACCAAACGAAGGGCTTTATCCTTTAAATTATCATCTTAGAAAAATTTTTATTGATCATATTAAAAAAATTGACACAATAAAACCAGATATTAAAGATAGATATATTGTTATACCTTGATTTGAAAAATTTGCCTGTTCAAAATTTCATTATGAAACGTAATGATAAATAGAGAACAGATACCATAGTTTATTTATATCCATAAAAAAAGTAAATTATAAATACATGAAACATCCATAACTAAAACTTGATACCCAAGTGAAATGATTAAATGGATGCTACATGTGACTCCCGATAGCTATCGGGATAAAAAACAATACATATAAACACATGAAAAGAAGATATTTTATACATCAAACTATAGCTGGAACTACTTTTACAACACTTGGTGGTTTCGGGTTAACATCATTCACCAAACCAACAAAATCAACAAAAATAACGATATTACACACCAACGATGTGCATAGTTATATTGATACTTTTGGACCAAATGAAGGTAGAAACGCCAATAAAGGAGGCGTAGCGCGAAGAGCTAGTTTAATTGAATCTTTAAGAAATGAAAACCCAAACACCCTTTTATTAGATGCTGGCGATTTTTTTGAAGGCACACCCTATTTTAACTATTACGGAGGAGAATTAGAATTAAAATTAATGAGCAAGCTAAAGTACGATGCTGCCACCATAGGAAATCATGATTTTGCTAATGGTTTAGATGGTTTGTTAGCACAATATCCGCATAAAGATTTTCCGTTTATAACTGCTAATTATGATTTTTCAAATACCATTTTAGATACGCATACAAAACCTTATCAAATCTTCAAAAAAGAGGGTGTGAAAATTGGTGTTTTTGGACTTGGAATTGAATTAAAAACTTTAGTACTTGAAAATTTATACAAAGAAACCAAATATTTAGACCCTATTGAAATCACTCAAGATATAACCCGCACTTTAAAAGATGAGGAACAATGCGATTTAATTATATGTCTATCTCATTTAGGTTATTATTACAAAAACAATCCCGACAGAATTAGTGATTTAAATCTTGCTAAAAAAACAAAAAATATCGATTTAATTATCGGTGGCCACACACATACCTTTCTACCAAAGCCAACCATAGTTAAGAATATTGAAGGAAAAAATACACTTGTTAATCAAGTAGGATGTTATGGTATAAACCTTGGTAAAATAGATTTTTATTTTGATAGTGATAAAAATAAATCAGCTAATGGTACTTCAATAATAGTTTAGTTTTTTTTGATAGTTATTTAAAATTTAAACGTCAATAAGGAAAATATAACAAATTAACTAAACCAAAAATTATGAAAAAGTACTTCCCTCTACTTTTAAGAATAATTGTTGCTATTATTCTCATTCAAACGCTTCGTTTTAAATTTACCGCCCATCCGGATAGTGTTTATATTTTTGAAACTGTAGGCTTAGAACCTTATGGAAGAATTGGTATTGGTGTTTTAGAACTTATTGCAGGCATACTGTTACTCATCCCAAAAACGGTTTGGGCTGGAGCTATGCTTACTTTAGGTGTAATAGGTGGTGCCATTTTTATGCACTTAACAAAATTAGGTGTTGAAATAAATAATGATGGTGGTGTTTTATTTACAACAGCTATTTTAACTTTTGTGCTTTCTGCTTGTATCCTATTTTTGTACAGAAAAGATATTCCATTTATTAATAAAAGATAGATATCTATTCTACTGCCATATAATTTTCTTCTTCTCTTGATTTATTTAACAATTTAGATTGTTCAAATAAAAATAAGAAAGCCACAAGAGATAACGAGGTTGCTATAATACTTAATACACTTCTTTGTGCAATGTATATAAATGCAATGTCTATAACTTCAGAAAAAACAAGGCATAATACGCCTAAAAATAGATACAACGCCTTTTTATTATCTCTGTAGAAGTAGTTTAACAATGCTACTGTTAATAATAAAAGAGTAACAATGTTGTAAATTAGCTCGAAATAATAACCCATACTTAGCAGTACATTTGGTTTAACAATAACCTGTAAAACATATATTAAGTAAATATTAAGCACAGTTAAAACCAACAAATGTATTTTATGATTTTTGATAATATGAAAAAAGCAAACCGATTTTATAATTTTAAAAAATAAAAATAAATAGGCTATTATAAATATTGAGTTACCTACGTAATAATCCATGTTTTTAACCATAAAAGTATCTTCTACAGGTAAAAAGTCTATTAATAAAAAGAATAAATCACCAATAGTATAGAATACTAGAAATAATAAAAAGTATGTATTTTTCTTCTTAACAAATAACAAATAAATTAATGTTATTGCAGGTATAATTAATGAATCAAAGTAAAATGAGAGATCATATTTTCCGCTAAATTCGAAAACAACGAATAAAACGTAAAGTATTAAAACAAAACTTACCAAGACTTTCGACTTGTACATAATTGTATATTATTGTTCAGATACAAATATATACTAATTTTGTTATTTATCGTTAAAATATACATTTAATCGATGATTTACATCATTTATTGTATTTTTTGTAAGAATTGATACTCATTAATAATTAATATTTCCAATTTTTTTGCCTTTTCCTTCTTACTCGGCCCCATATTATCGCCAGCAATTATATAACTTGTTTTTGAAGAAATAGAACTACTTACCTTGCCGCCATTATCTTCGATTAGTTTTTTAAGTTCGTTTCTAGAAATACTTTCAAAAACTCCAGTAACTACAATAATATCTCCTTTTAACTTATCGGTTTGCCCAATAAGTTCTTCTGCCGACATTTCTAATTGAACCCCAAAAGCCTTTAAACGATTTATAATTAATATGTTTTCTTCGGAAGAAAAAAAAGCCAAAACACTTTCGGCAATTCTAACTCCAATTTCATCTACATTTACTAATTGGTCTTGAGAAGCTTGCGCTATAGCCTCTATACTTTTGTAATGTTTTGCTAATTTTTTTGCAACAGTTTCTCCAACATAGCGAATTCCTAAAGCAAATAAAACACGCTCAAAAGGAATGTTTTTAGATTGCTCAATACCATTAATTAAGTTTTCAGCACTTTTTTCTGCCATACGTTCTAATGGAATAACCTGTTCTTTGGTTAATTCATATAAATCTGAATAATTATTAATGAGCCCTTCATTTACTAAAAGTGCCACAGTTTCGCCTCCTAAACCATCAATATCCATGGCTTTTCTAGAAATAAAATGCTGAATACGTCCAATAATTTGAGGATTACAACCATTATAATTCGGGCAATAATGTTGTGCTTCACCTTCCTGTCTTATCAATTCTGTTTCACATTCAGGACAATGTGTAATATATTCAGTAGGTTTAGAATTTACAGGACGTTTACTTAAATCAACTCCCAATATTTTTGGAATAATTTCTCCGCCTTTTTCTACATATACTTCATCACCAACCCGAATATCTAGCTTTTCAATTTGATCTGCATTATGTAAAGAAGCTCGTTTTACAGTAGTTCCTGCTAACTCAACCGGCTCTAAATTTGCAACAGGTGTAATGGCTCCAGTACGACCAACTTGATAAGTAATGGTGTTTAATCGTGTTGAAACCTGTTCTGCTTTAAATTTATAAGCCATTGCCCAACGTGGCGCTTTGGCTGTATAACCAAGTTCTTCTTGCTGTTGTAAATTATTTACTTTAATAACAACACCATCTGTTTCGTAAGGTAAATTATGACGCTCAACATTCCAATAATCAACAAATTGTAAAACTTCATCAATAGAATTTACAAGTTTAGCCACGTTTGGTACTTTAAAACCCCAAGATCTTGCCTTTTCTAAACTTTCAAATTGGGTGGTAACTCCTAAATTAGCACCTGTTAAATTATATAACAAACATTCTAGCGGGCGTTTTGCTACTTCAGCGCTATCTTGTAATTTTAAACTCCCCGAAGCTGTATTTCTGGGGTTTCTGTATGGCTCCTCTCCTATTTCAATACGCTCTTCGTTCATTTTATTGAAGCCTTCAAAAGGCAATACAATTTCGCCTCGAATATCAAATTTTGGTGGATAATCTCCTTTTAACTGTAATGGCACCGATTTAATGGTTTTAATATTAGCCGTTACATTATCCCCTTGAAATCCATCACCACGGGTAACCGCTTTAATCAATTTGCCAGCTTCGTAAGTTAAACTAATAGACGCCCCATCATATTTTAACTCACAGGTATATTGAATATGTCCATCAACTAATTTTTTAATCCGCGTTTCCCAATCTTGCAAATCTTCTTTTGAATATGAATTATCTAAAGAATACATGCGATGCTCGTGCGGAATGGTTTCAAAATTCTTTGTTACCGCTCCGCCTACGCGTTGTGTTGGTGAGTTGGCATCAAAAAACTCTGGATGTTTAGCTTCAAGCTGTTGAAGCGCTTTTAATTTTATATCGAAATCGAAGTCTGAAATCGTCGCATGATCTAAAACATAATAGTTGTAGTTGTGCTGGCGTAATTCTTGACGTAATTCATTTATTTGTTGTTCCGTATTTATCATTCTTTTAAACTCGCTTTTATCATTCTGTCTTTTCTAAATATATCTTGTTTCAATTCAATATTCTCAAAATTATTTTTTAACAGCAATTGAATCATATCGTTTCCTAAATACTCGTTTATTTCAAAAAACAAGTGTCCGTTTTCATTTAAATTATGAATCGCAAACTGCGTTATGGCTTCATAAAACAATAAAGGATTTTCATCATATACAAATAAAGCCAAATGAGGTTCGTTATCTAAAACATTAGGCTTCATCAGCTGCTTTTCTTGTTCTGTTATGTAGGGCGGATTGGATACTATAATATCAAATTTTAAGTCGAATTTAGGATCCATATTTAAAATATCTGCTTCAATAAATTTAATTTCAATAGTATTCAAATCGGCATTTTGTTTAGCAACTTCTATGGCTTGTTTACTCACATCTAATGCATAAACTTTAGCGTTTGGTAAGTTTTTAGCTAATGAAATAGCAATACAACCCGTTCCTGTTCCAATATCTAAAATTCTGAATTCTGAATTATGAGTTTTAAACTCTTTAATAACCCAATCAACCAATTCTTCAGTTTCTGGCCTCGGAATTAAAGTATCGGTGTTTACCTTAAAAGATAAACTGTAAAACTCTGTTTCTCCTATTATATACTGTATTGGTTTTTGATGTTTGAGTGCATCTAAGGCTTCAAAAATAACATCAGTTTTTAAAACTTCTAAATCAGAATTCATAGCTAATTGAATTCTGGAAATACTAAAGTAGAAATCAATAAGTATATAAAAAAAACTATCAACTTCCTCAGAAACATACATAGAATCTAATACTTCATGGAATTTATTTTGAATAGCTTTTAACTTCAATTTTATTGTTTTTTCTGTGAAATGTATCCTGTAAACTATAAATCTTTCATCATCCAAACACTACAAGAATGATGACCCGTATTACCCAAAGCGCCTTCTAAATGTTTAAAACCAAAACTTTCATATATATGTATCGCTGCTTTAAGCTGTGGTGCCGATTCTAAATAACACTGTTTGTAACCCAAAGCTTGCGCTGATTTCATACACTTTTCAAACAATAATTTCCCAAAGCCTTTTCCTCTTACTTTTGGTGAAAAATACATTTTTTGAATTTCACAAACATCCCTTTCAAAGTCTTTTAAAGGCTTAACACCTCCGCCACCTAATATTTCGCCATTTTTATCTATTACAAAATAAATATCATTTGAGTTTTGGTAAGATTCGCACATTCTGGGTGTTTCAGCATCAGCATAAGCAGTGCCTTCTAAAGGAATTTTAAACTCATGAAAACACGCTCTTATAACTTGCTCTAATTGAGCATTATCTTGAGGTTCAATTTCTCGAATAACTATAGTATCTTTACTCACATTAATTGCTGTTTTAAAGTAGTGAAGATACATCAAATCGAAAAAATCTTAAATGAAAAAACTCATAATCTTATCAACAATCTGTATCGCTTTGATGAGTTGCTCTGTAAATGAAAAACCTCAATTTATTGGATTAGAAAATATTAAGGTTCTAGAATCTGATTCTAAATATGTAACATTTACTGCTGATGCTCTATTTTTAAATCCAAATGATATTGGTGGCGAATTACAAACCGACGACATAAAAGTGTTTGTAAATGATAATGAATTGGCATCTGTTTCCACAGAAAGTTTTAAAGTACCAGCAAAAAAAGAGTTCTCAATTCCACTAAAAACAAATATTCCAACAGATAGTTTATTTAGTAATAAAAGTATTGGTAGCCTAATTGGTAGCTTATTCAGTAAAAAAGTTAAAGTGCAATACAAAGGTGATATAAAATATAAAGTTTTAGGCTTTTCATATACTTACAATATAGATAAAACCGAAGATGTGAAAATTAAATTCTAGTTTTGAACCCACACGAGATTTACATAAAACGGTGCTTACAAATTGCTGAAAATGGCTTAGGAGTTACAAGACCAAACCCCATGGTTGGCAGTGTTATTGTTTATAATAATAAAATTATAGGAGAAGGTTTTACAAGTGAATATGGCGAAAATCATGCCGAAGTTAACGCCATAAAATCAGTTAAAAACAAAGGTTTATTAAAGCAAGCGACGCTTTACGTGACTTTAGAACCATGTTCTCATTTCGGAAAAACACCACCTTGTAGCAATCTTATTATTAAACACCAAATCCCTAAAGTTGTTATAGGCTGTATTGATGATAATGAAAAAGTTGCTGGAAAAGGTATTACAAAACTAAAAGAAGCTGGAATCCATGTTATTGTTGGTGTTTTGGAAGATGATTGTAAAAACCATCATAAACGATTTTTTACGTTTTATAATAAAAAGCGTCCTTATATTATATTAAAATGGGCAGAATCTCTTGATGGTTTTATTGCTCCGAAAACTAAAAATGAACAAAAGCCCGTTTGGATTACTAATATATTTTCGAGACAGGTAGTTCATAAATGGCGTGCAGAAGAACAAGCCATTTTAGTTGGCACAAATACCATGTTACAAGATAATCCTTCATTAACAGTTAGAAATTGGACTGGTAAAAACCCAACTCGAGTAGTTATTGATAAAGATTCTAAACTTTCAAATAACTACAACGTGTTTGATAACAATTCAGAAACAATTGTTATTAATAAAACGGACTACGATTTCTCTAAACCTTTAGCAAAACAAATTTGTAATACATTGTTCGAAAAAAATATCACATCTATAATTATAGAAGGTGGCTCAAAAACACTTCAAACTTTTATTGATGAAAATTTATGGGATGAAGCTAGAATTTTTATTGGGCAAAATTTATTTAAAGATGGTATCAAAGCACCTATGTTTACTGGTAAATTAATTTCAGAAGAAAAAATACTTACCGATACTCTAAAAATTTATAAGAATGATTAAAACCCTAATTTTTGATTTTGGAAACGTTTTTATTAATCTTGATATAGAAAATGCTCTAAAAAAAACATTTGAAACCCTTAACATCACAGAGTTTTCTGAAGAAATAATTGCTTTTAATAGTTTTTATGAGCAAGGTTTAATTTCAACTGATGAATTCTTAGAATTTTATTCTGAAAATTTTCCTAAATTATCGAAAGACGAACTCATCTACATTTGGAATCTTATACTGAAGGATTTTCCAAAGTATCGATTAGATTTTATAAAAGAACTAAAAGCATCTTCAAAATTTAAGCTTATTTTATTGAGTAATACCAACGAACTTCACATCAATTGGATTAAAGAGAACGTCTCATTTTTTGAAGATTTTAAAAACTGTTTTGATGCCTTTTATTTGTCACAAGAAATAAATTTAAGAAAACCAAATAATGACATTTTTGAATTTCTTCTTAAAGAAAATACTCTAAAAGCAAACGAATGTCTTTTTATTGATGATAATAAAGATAATATTGAAACTGCTAATAATTTAAACTTCAAAACTTGGCATATTAATCCAGAAACAGAAGATATAATAACCTTATTTGAAACAAAAAATAATTTATTCTAAACCTTTTGACTGAGAAAGACACTTATAAAACCATTACAAAACCAACTAAACCTGTACTGTTTAAAGATAAAAACAGTAAGTTTTTTGGTTATACTTTTCCAGTTTTAAATGAAGATGATGTTAAATTAAATTTAGAGCAACTTAAAAAAGAACACCATACAGCGCGCCATTGGTGTTATGCTTATCAATTTGGAACTGAAACTATAAGTTATCGTGCAAATGATGATGGCGAACCCAATAATAGCGCAGGAATGCCAATTTACGGACAAATACAATCTTTTGAAGTTACTAATATTTTAGTGGTTGTAGTACGTTATTTTGGCGGCGTAAAATTAGGCGTTGGTGGTTTAATAAATGCCTACAAAACCACCGCTCAATTAGCTTTAGAGAATTCTAAAATTGTACAAAAAACAATCAATGTAGCTTATCTTATTTCATTTGATTACAAAAACATGAATACCGTAATGCGAATTATAAAGGAACGAAACCTGAATATTACGCATCAAAAATTAGAAATGGATTGCCAAATAACCATATCTGTAAGAAAAAATGAAGCAAAAACTGTTTTTGAAGCTTTCAATCACCTGTTTGAAATTAATATAGAAACATTATAAATTAGCATCAAAAAGCTCTAAAATATATTGAGGCGCCCTAGTTGGTCGGTTAGTTTTCATATCAACAAATACTAAAACTGTTGAGGCTGTTGTTAAAACTTCACCCCTTTCATCGGTAATTTCGTATTCAAATTCAATCTTAGCTGTAGGTTTATTTTTTAGTTGAGTTTTTACATTAATTACATCATCATAACCTGCTGATTTTTTATAGTTTATATGCAAAGAAACTACAGGTAGCATAATACCATTTTCTTCCATAGTTTTGTAAGAAATGCCTAACTTACGTAACCACTCAATACGCCCCATTTCTAGATATAATGCGTAATTACCGTGATATACCACGCCCATTTGGTCAGTTTCACCATATCTCACCCTTATTTGTATTTCATCGATTTTCATAGTATTGTTTAATTATTTTTTTGTAGTTTCGGCTAAGCAATAAACATGAGGAAATATTTCTGAAAATTCAATAGCAAATCATTTTTTTTTTAAGAATTTTGTTCACATATTTGCGTCACTATTAAAAGGGGGAATTGAGAATTACTATTCTCATTCATATAACTAACTAATAAACCATAAATCAAACAATGAGTATGACTGCGCAATCGGTATGGAATAATTGTCTACTATTCATAAAGGATAATATCCAACCTCAGGCATACAAAACTTGGTTTGAACCTATAAAAGCAGTAAAACTTACTGATAACGCATTAAACATTCAAGTACCTAGTAAATTTTTTTACGAATGGCTTGAAGAACATTACGTAAAAATCTTAAAAGTTTCTCTAACTAAAGAGTTGGGCGAACATGCAAAGCTTGTTTACATTATTAAAATGGAAAACACCTATGGCAACAAACAACCCTTTACCGAAAAAATACCTAGTTCTAATAGAGGTGCTTTAAAATCTCAAGATGTTGATGTTCCTTTAAATAATAAGAGTCCAGAATTACGCAATCCATTTGTTATTCCTGGTATTAGAAATGTAAAAATTGAATCTCAACTAAATCCTAATTACAGTTTTGAAAACTTCTTAGAAGGTGATTCAAACCGTTTAGCTCGTAGCGCAGGATTAGCTGTAGCTGCAAAGCCTGGTGGTACATCTTTTAATCCATTATTAGTTTTTGGAGGTGTTGGTTTAGGTAAAACACATTTAGTTCATGCTATTGGTGTTGATATAAAAGACAAGTATCCAGAAAAAACAGTGTTATATATTTCTGCTGAAAAATTTACACAACAATATATAGACTCTGTTAAGAAAAATAATAGAAATGATTTTATTCACTTCTATCAAATAATAGATGTTTTAATTATTGATGATGTCCAATTTCTTTCAGGAAAAACGGGAACTCAAGATGTGTTCTTTCATATTTTTAATCATTTGCATCAAAATGGCAAGCAAGTTATTTTAACAAGTGATAAAGCACCTGTTGATATGCAAGATATTGAGCAACGCTTATTATCGCGTTTTAAATGGGGATTATCTGCTGAATTACAGCATCCAGATTTTGAAACTAGAGTTTCTATTTTAAAGAATAAATTATATCGTGATGGTGTTGAAATGCCAGATGATATTATTGAATATGTTGCCAAAAACATAAAAACTAATGTTCGCGAACTAGAAGGCGCCATCATTTCGTTAATAGCGCAATCATCGTTCAACAAAAAAGAAATTACTTTAGATTTAGCGAGAACCATCGTTGAGAAATTTGTAAAAAACACAAAACGAGAAGTTTCTATTGATTATATCCAAAAAGTAGTATCCGATTATTTCCAAATGGATGTAGATACGCTTCAATCTAAAACTAGAAAACGTCATATAGTACAAGCTCGACAGCTTGCTATGTTT
>JBAQZZ010000158.1:0-3139 GCA_049791475.1 Flavobacteriaceae bacterium
GTGTAGCTGCTCTAATATTTGCAGGAAACTCGTATTTTTTACATTTGAAAAATCAAAAATTAGCTGATGAAAACCAAGTGGTTGTAGATGAAATTTTTGATTTACGTAGCGATATTGAAGCCAACAACAAAAAACTGGACAACATAATGGACCAATTTAGGGAACTTAATGACCCTAATACCTATAAGTACATTATGCAAGGCAATAGTAGAGCAAAAGATTTAAAAACTGTAGCTTATATAAACCCAAAAGACAAAACATCGATGATCGATGTGGTGTCTTTGCCAAAATTACCGGAAGATCAATGTTACCAAATTTGGGCAGAGCTACAAGGTAAGATGGTCAGTTTAGGTATTTTAAGCGAAGCAGATAGACAACTTAGGTTTATTCCTTACACTGAAAATGCACTGGCCTTAAACATCACCATAGAGCCTAAAGGTGGAAACACAAGAGCCTCCTTAAACAATATGGTGGCAGAAATTGATTTACAATAGATTAATAGCAAACAAAATCCCCCATAAAAAAGCCTCATTTTGTACTTTAAATGAGGCTTTTTTTATTATGAATGCGAATCAAGGGTTAAAATATTATAACTATCCAGCCGAGTGAAAATTGGAGAGCGCGCTTAACTTAGGGGCGTTAGCCCTGTAGTCTTATTAGCAAAATGAGCCATGATGATGAATTAGGGGCGTTAGCCCTGACATCTTTGATAAAATAATTGTGTACGTGTTTGCCATGTTTATTAAATTTCAGGGCTATATCTTTTTTGTTCATTATCGTGTTATTTTATGGAGATAACAGGGCTACGCCCCTTTTTATTTAATTAACGTTTGTATCTACGACGATTTTAGGTCCAACGCCCACTAACATTGTCTTATAATTCGTAATGGGTTTTAATCTTTTCAACACTTGATTCACATTATGAGTAGTTATTGTCTATTATTTATTCTTCGTATTTCATACTTTGTAACATGTACTTCTCTATTCTCTATTCTCTATTCTTTTTTCTTTCGTGCTTTATTCTTTATCGGATAATAAATGCTTCACAGATCACCAAAGATATTTAAACAATCGGTACATGATTTTTTAGAAATTAATGGTTAAATTCTTTATCTTTGCAGTAAATAATAAAGACAAATGACACTTCTTTTAATAACATTCGTATTATTAGGAATAGGAATTGCAGGTATTGCCATAAAACTTTGGGCGAAAAAAGACGGCAAATTTTCTGGAACTTGTGCCAGCCAAAACCCAATGCTTAATAAAGAGGGGGAGGCGTGTAGTTTTTGCGGAAAAACCCCCGATGAATTTAGTACTTGTGATGAACCTAAGCATTCCTAATATTTTATGACCCTACTTGATGTTGTTTACTACGGTTTTATTGCCGTGGTTTTTATTCAAGTTTTTTTTTACATCCTTTTCTTCGGAAAATTCGCCTTTATGAAACCCATAAAGGAATCCCATAAAAACACAGGAGTATCTGTAATTGTATGCGCAAAAAACGAAGCAGAAAATCTCCAAGATTTTTTGCCCTCAATCATAGCACAAAATTATCCTAATTTCGAAATTGTTTTAATCAATGACGCTTCAACGGACGACACGCTTGAAGTCATGGAAGCATTTGTGGCACAACATAAAAACATAAAAATTGTTGATGTTAAAAACATTGAAGCCTTTTGGGGGAACAAAAAATACGCATTGACCCTTGGCATCAAAGCATCAAAAAACGAGTATCTTTTATTTACCGATGCCGATTGCAAACCCCTTTCAGAGTATTGGATACGCGATATGTGCTCGCATTTTAATGATGACATTAATATTGTATTAGGTTATGGCGCTTATAGTAAGGACAAAAAATCATTCTTGAACAAATTGATACGTTTTGAAACCTTGGTTACTGCCATCCAGTATTTTTCGTTTGCAAAAGTGGGCATCCCATATATGGGGGTTGGCAGAAATTTGGCATATACCAAAACAGCCTTTTTTAAAGCCAATGGATTTGTCAATCATATAAAAGTGCGTTCTGGCGATGATGATCTGTTTGTAAATCAGACAGCAACAAAAAGCAATACCGCAATTTGTTTTACTGAAAATAGTTTTACCGAATCTAAACCAAAACCCACTTTTAAAAGCTGGTTAAAGCAAAAAAGACGCCACATTTCAACAGCCAAATATTATAAAACCCACCATAAAGTTTTGTTGGCATTACTATATTGCAGCCAATTGTTGTTTTGGCTATTCGCCATCATACTTTTAATTGCAACTTTTAAATGGTACATCGTAGTGGGCTTGTTTTTAATTAAGTTTATAATACAGTACACTGTTTTTGCTGCCGCATCAAAAAATTTGGGAGAACAAGACCTCATCATTTTAATTCCAGTACTTGAAGTTTTTTTAATTGTTGCACAATTGACTATCTTTATAAATAATCTGATCTCAAAACCCAATTATTGGAAATAAATGACGCCATTAAACGTGCCAGGGAAAACGACCAAAAAGCGTTTAACTTTTTATTGGACACGTTTTGGGACGATGTGTATGGCTTTCAGCTTAAACGCATTAAAAATGAAAATGATGCTGAGGATATTACCATTCAAACATTCTCTAGGGCTTTCGATCGCATTGAAACGTTTGACGACTCCTTTAAATTCAAGACTTGGCTCATCACCATTTCAAAAAATATCCACATCGATTTATTGCGGAAGGAAAAAAACTCCATTTCCCAAATTATTTCCAATGATGACAAATCGGTTTATCAGATCTTGGATGAATCGCCCAGTCCTGAAGACGAACTTATCACTGAACAGCATTTAGCAAAATTACTTCGAGATGTAAAAAAATTAAAGCCCCATTATCAAGAAATTATAAACCTCCGCTATTTTCAAGAGCTGAGTTATAAAGAAATTTCTTTTCAGCTTAAAGAGCCCATTAACAATGTGAAAGTAAAGTTATTGCGTGCTAAAAAATTGCTTGCTGGAATTATTCAGGAAAAATAAATGACTAAACTCAAAAACCTTGGTCCTGGATTATTATTTGCCGGAGCAGCCATTGGCGTTTCGCATTTGGTACAATCTACACGTGCCGGTGCCGATTTTGGTATGGGTTTATTATGGGCATTACTTTTAGTGAACTTATTCAA
>JBAQZZ010000159.1:0-3267 GCA_049791475.1 Flavobacteriaceae bacterium
GTTAAGCGGTCAGTCTCATGCTGGACCGTAAAATTACTATTTACATAAGAAATAGCCTCCTTTGAAAACGCAAAGTATCTTTCACGGTTGCTATGTAACCCTATCATCTTTTCCGCGGCTAATTCAACCTCATCAACTCCAACACTATAACCTGTTTTATTATTAATAATTACTTCTGGTAATCCGCCGCTATCGCTTACAATACAAGGTAAGCCATATGCTTGTGCTTCAAGCACACTAGAAGACAATGACTCTGAATGACTTAATTGCAGAAGAATATCATAATCTTTTAGCCGTAATTTAAAGTTTTTGTTTTTAATTTTACCGTGGTAAAAACAACAATCTCTTAAATTATATTTATCAATTAAGTAAAGTACTTGCCCCTTGTCAGGACCATCACCATAGATATCATACTGAAAATTCACCCCCTTCTCTTTAAGCAACTTTGCAACACGCAAATTACCATCTATATTCTTCTCCCAGCACATTCTAAAAGCCGAAATTAGTTTTAATTTATTGGCATTCGGATATTTTGGTTTCGCCTTAGAACTATGTCCAAAAGAAATGGGTATGATGTGAATTTTTTGTTCTGGCACACCCCATTTTTGAAGATACTTTTTTTGATGCTCACTCATGGTAACAAAGGCATCAATACCATTGTCGTTAGACCCGAAAAAATCTACCCATTTATTGCTAATGTGGGGCTTAACATAAGTATCTCCTCCACGAAGTGTTACAATTATCTTAGGTTTATTTTTTAGTTGTATTTTAACTAAATTTTTGATTTTAGGAAATAAAAACGAATGTTGAATATGTATAATATCTTTTTTTGTTTTTAACGCCTGTATTTCTAGATAGTTTAGGCCTTTATATTTAAACGCATACGCTTTTTCAATAAGTATTCTTCTATAATACGAAGGTATTATAATGGCGTTTATATCTGTACTATTTCCCCCAGAATAGGCATAAATAGACAAATCTATTTGAGAATCGTTTTGCAAGGCCTCTAAAACGGGTGGTATATAGGGTTGATAAAACAATGGGTAAGAGTCAAAAAGTTGAATTACTTTTATCATACGATATTGGAATAGTTAAAATATAGTCTCATTATACAAAAAAGTTATTTGGTAATTAATTTAGAATCAAAAAAAAACAAACTACACAATGGTACCATAATTTTTTTATGAATTTTAAGCGCTGTTTATAAATATTATCTGGCCTATGCCAGTTCATGCTATTAGTTGTTCTGCTGTGGCTATTCATACATTAAACATCACTCTTTAAAAAAAGCATAGCCTTTTCCTGTTAAGCGGAAAACAATATAACCCACACCGCTTTTTAAAGCCCCAAAATAATCATGAAAAGCTAGATGTTTATGAACTAAACTTTTTATTAAAAAAGTTAAAATATCAGAATCAGCTTCTTGTCCAATTGCCCATTTAAAATAACGTTTATATCTATTTAAAATAAACCTTTGTATTTGTTTTTTATCTATATCCTTATAATTATGACCTTCTATAAGTTTCAAATGCTTATCCCTAGCTTTAAAGTCCGATGCAATTTCTATTTTGTTAAGTTTTTTCACTTCTCTTGAAAAAGAATTTGAGTGTTTCCGATAATAAATAAGAACTGTATCTAACAAAACTAATTTAGGGTTAGCATACAACATTCTCAAGTTAAAATCCCAATCATCAATATTACCAATATTTTCGTCAAATAAATAAGGTTGTTTTCCTAAAAATTCTCGCCGCCACATCGGCCCACAAACTAAAAACGTAACATTACCAACAAAATAATCCGTTAATAAATTTTTATATTGAATTGTATTTTCAATTAACTGCTTACCCGTATTAAAATCCGTTAATGCTGAGTTCATAATAACAGCATCGGTATCCCTATTAAATGCATGAAGGGCTTTTTCCAATGCATCTGTCTTAAACAAATCATCACTATCAAAAAAATTAATATAATCTCCTTTACTTTTTTCATAGCCATAATTACGGCAACTGCAAGGTCCTTTAGGCTTATATTCAGGTTTAGAATAATAATAAAATCTATCATCTCTTTCCTTATAATCCGCCATAACCTCTGCTGTGTTATCGGTACTTCCATCATCTACTACTATGCATTCCCATTTAGTATGTGTTTGAGCCCTAATTGAATCTAATGTTTCACGAATAATATGAGCTCGATTGTAAGTGGGAATTATTATGGAAATTAATACGCTATCCTTCATAAAATCATGATTTTTCATCGCTTCTCAATATGATAGCTACTTATCTTTATTAAAATAAATAGCCATTTACTTTAATAATTTTTGGTAAATTTTTCTTATAAGGCTTTCAAATGTTGTTTTTTGTTTCAGTAATTTTATTTCTCCTTTTATTTTTTTGTATTCACGATAATCCTGCACAAAAAGAGGGAAGTGATTAAGTAAAACCTTATTCTTTTCTTCTCGAAAAAGCCCCTTGTTTTCACTTCTGCTAGAAACCCCATTAGTATCATAATTGGCTACAGTTATTCCAACATGCTCGTATGAACAATTTCGTTGACACATTGCTACAGCAAAAAACTCCCAATCAGAAATAATTTTAAACGCCTCAGTATAATAAAATATACTATCAAATAGCTCTCTTTTTATGATTGCTGATTGGTGAGGTAGCGAACGCCTAAAGAAAAACTCAAAGCTAAGCGTTTTAGGAGTTAGTAGCACCGCTTTATTTCCGTGTCCATCATCTAGCTGTAGATCCCCAAAATATATATCCTTTCCTTTTAAAGCAAAGTTATTAAACACCTCAAGAACATTCCTATCAATAAATTCGTCACCCGAATTTAAAAAAAAAACGTAAATCCCAGTGGCTACTTTAATGCCTTTATTCATAGCATGATATACCCCGTTATCGGGTTCACTAACCCAATAACTAAATGAATCTTTGTTGTTTTCAATTATTTCTTTGCTACCATCTACGCTATTACCATCAATAACGATGTGCTCATAATTAGTTGCAGTTTGATTTTGGACGCTTCTTATAGTAGCCTCTAAGCCAATTTTATTATTGTAGTTTATGGTTATGATAGAAATAATAGTCACTGTATTTTATTTTTAATAAATTTGATCTTTTAAAAATTTTTTAAACAACATCATATAACTATGTGCTTGAATCTCTTGTCTATACTTGTTCATGGTATCCTTGCTTATTTCACTCTTATATTTTAATATCAAAAAATACGTCAATAATATTTTTTTTAAAAGCAACTGGTTAAAAG
>JBAQZZ010000160.1:0-25466 GCA_049791475.1 Flavobacteriaceae bacterium
TCCCTTGGCCAAGTATGGCACGAACCATTTGGGGAAATCACCAGCGTTACAAGGACACCTATTTTTCAGCTTATGAAAATAAATATTTTACTGGTGATGGCGCATTGCGTGATGAAGTAGGATATTACCGAATTACAGGTCGTGTAGATGATGTGATTATAGTTTCTGGGCATAATTTGGGAACAGCACCTATTGAAGATGCTATTAACGAACATCCTGCAGTATCAGAATCTGCTATTGTAGGTTTTCCGCACGATATAAAAGGCAATGCCCTTTATGGCTATGTCATTTTAAAAGATGTTGGAGAAACAAGAGATCATAATAATTTACGAAAAGAAATCAATCAAATAATCACCGAACATATCGGGCCGATAGCGAAATTGGATAAAATACAGTTTACAAACGGTTTACCAAAAACGCGTTCTGGGAAAATAATGCGTCGTATTTTACGAAAAATAGCATGCAAAGATATTTCAAACCTTGGAGATACATCAACATTACTCAATCCAGAGGTAGTTCAAGATATTATCAATGATAGTTTGTAATTCAAAAGTTTTTTATTTGAGACTAATAAATACGTAACTTTATTACATGAAAATTTATAAACTGACAACGGTAACCGACCATATTGTAGATGCATTTAAAAAATTAATTCCACAACTTTCTTCTAGTAGCACATTACCTAACAAAAAAGACTTGGAGGGCATCGTAAATTCTAATAACGCCATACTTTTCATAGCAGAAGAAAATAATGTAATACTAGGCACATTAACACTAGTTTTTAATAAAATACCCACAGGCGATAAGGTTTGGATTGAAGATGTTGTAGTTGATAATGCAGCAAGAGGAAAAGGAATTGGAAAAGAATTGACTCTATTTGCTATTGAGTATGTTAGAAAAAAAGAGATTAAAAGTATTAATTTAACGTCTAGCCCTGATAGAGTTGCAGCTAATAAATTATATCAAAAGTTAGGTTTTGTAAAAAGAGTAACTAACGTGTACAATTTAAAAGTTACAAAAAACACAATTTAGTGAGATGACATTTTGAGCACCAATATTTTAATGCTATATAATGTATTTAGAACATAAGTTTTTGAAATTTGATTCGCTAATAGCTATAGACCATCTTTATTCAATACATTTTAACTTATCAATAAAAAAGTTATTATAATCAATATCTAAAATAGTTATAGATCCTTTTGTGCCTTTAAAGGATATTGATTTTATTGGAGAATATTTTAGCAAATCCATTTTAGATTCAGATAATTCCGCTTTTAAACTAAAATCATTACAATCTAAACTTCCAGAATGATAAAGTGTAATAACCTGATCGTTTTCCAATGTAATTTGGGCACTTGACCTTGTATTTGGAACATAACTAGCACAACCTAAGTTTTCTTTTGTATTTAGGTGAATTTTTACGCTATTACCTTCTCTTATTAATTCTATATTTAAATTTTTGGCAATCACATATTTATCAGTTATCATAAGCTGTCTACCATAATATTGGTCATATTCATTTATAAGATAATGACAAGTATTCCTGAATTTAATTTCTTCTAATACTTTAGGGTCTTTTTCTCTGATGTTAGCAATAGAATCCTGCTTTTTTTGTTCAGCTAATAATTGATCTTGTTTTCGTTTTGTGTATCGAAGGAGTTCAATTTGTCTTTTTTCTTCTTCTTTAACTTTGTTTATGGAGTCTCTTGTTTTTTGAAGGTTTTCAGCTTTGGCGATTGAATCTATTTTTTTTTGTTCAGCCAGTTTTTCTTCTTCAAGTTTAGCAGCTTCAAGTGCCAGCATTTGTTTTGTTTCAGCTTCTTTAATTCTTTGAATAGAATCTTTAGTTTTCTGTATTGCTTTTAATTTTTCTAATCGATCGTATTCAATATTTTGTGCTTTTATCTTTAGAAGGTTTTCAGCTTTAGCGATTGAATCTTCTCTTCTTTTTTGGTTTGTTTCTTCTTGCTTAATTCTTGTATTTTCCAGAGCTATATCCTGTAACCTTTGTTCCTCTTTTGCTTTAGTAATAGAATCTTGTTTTTTTTGTTGATTTAAAAGATTTTGATATGCTTTAGCAATCTCAAGTGCTTCAAGTTCTCTCTTTTTTTGCTGGTCTTTAACTTTGGCAATAGAATCTAGTTTTCTGTTTTTAGTTATTAAATCTTGCTTTGCTTTAGCTGCCTGTAAGGCTTCTATTTGCTTTCTTTTATTGTCTTTAACAATGGAATCTAATCTTTTTTGTTTTTCATCTTCGGCAGTTACGATGTCGCGTATTTTTTTTTGCCGTTTTTCCTTAGTTGCAATAGCTTTAAGTCTTTGCTTTTCTTCATTTGCAAAGAACAAATCCATCATGTCTTCATTAATAATTAAAAATTGATCTTTAACAAAGCCTTCCCATTCTTTATATTTTATTTTATAAATATAATCACCTAAATAACTAATAACTATACAGGTTTCATCCTCTTTAAAATTGGCAATAGATTTTGAGGATTCATCTACAGTTTCATATAAGACACCATCCTGATTAAACTTTGTAACAATAGTTTTTTCTTGAGAAAATGCGTTATGGTTAGAAATAACTGTGAATAAAAGGATAAGAGTTTTAAAAGTTAATCGCATTTTTTGTAAGTAATGTATTGAACTCATTTAAACTTTTTTAATTGGCTAAAAAACGGCCCTTTTGCACCCACTTTTTGTCTTTTTTTCATTCCGTAGCGATGCTATGCAACTCAAAAAAGCCTTCAACTGGTCACAAAACGACTAATTTTCGCTTCAATCCAAAAAGTTTAAATGAGTTCATTATTTGTTTTATAATTTAAACAAATTTAATGTTATTTTTCCCTTTTTTAAGTTTAAATTTTGTCCATAAAAAAACCACCAAAAGGTGGTTTTTTTATGATTAAAGTGTTCTATAAATTAGTGATCATCTTTAATTTTATTGGCTTCTTTTTTAACTGCATCGGCAGCTTTAGTTGCAGTATCTCCAGCAGCATCAACAGTGTTGTCAATAGCTTCGCCAGCTGCGTCAGTAGCATTTTCTATGGCATCACCTGCATCTTCAAAAGCATCTTCAGTGGCATCTACAGCATCATCAGCTGCATCTTCAATAGCGTCACCAGCGTTTTCTATAGCATCTTCTACAGATTCCGTTTTTTTTGTGTCTCTACAAGAAGTAAAAGATAACCCTAATACAAGTAGTAAAGCGGTACTTAAAAATAATTTTTTCATCGGTCTTTGTTTTAGTATTTAATTAATTGATTACGAAAATAATAACATTTGCAAACGTTATTTTTAACAAATGTTAGTTAAACTAAATTATATACGAAGATAATTGAGTATTTGGATGACGGCACCTTTATTTTCTTTTATAAAGTCTGAATTTTGTTTACCTGCTTGACCTCGCTTCTCTTTGTTTTTAATCAATTCATTCAATACGGTATTAAATTCTTCTTGATTTGAAATTGAAAATAGGCCTCCTAAATCAATCATTATTTTGGCTTCATAAAATTTAGAATGATTTTTACCTATTATTATAGGAACACCAAAAACGGCAGGTTCTAAAGTATTATGTAAGCCCGTATTTCCCATGGCACCTCCCACATAAGCAATATTTGCATAGCTGTAAATTTTACTGAGTATTCCAATAGTATCTACAATAAAAACTTGAGCATTTTTTAACGAGCTATTATTTTTTTCAGAAAATAAAACAGTCTCTTTATTCAATTTTTCTCTTATATTTTTTATCTGGTGCGATTTTATATTATGCGGGGCTATAATGAATTTAGTATTCATTGACGTGTTATTAATGTAATTAATTAATAATTCTTCGTCATCTGGCCATGTGCTTCCGGCTACAACACAGGTTTTATTATCTTTAAATGCATCAATAAAATCTAAAGTATTATTTAGTTCTAATTGACTGTAAACTCTATCAAAACGTGTGTCTCCAGAAACTGTAACTTTATTATACCCTATTGATTTTAGTAATGTTTTTGAAGCTTCATTTTGTGTAAAAATATGTTCGAATGAAAATAAGGCTTTTCTTAATGCTTTTCCATAGAATTTAAAATAAGATTGATGCTCTCTAAAAGCTGCAGAAATTAAAATAGCGCGACCTTTTCTTGTTTTTAATTCATTTAAAAAATTTGGCCAAATATCATATTTAACAAAAACGGTAAGTTCGGGATTTACGATGTTTAAAAAGCGTTTTGCATTTTTTTGAGTATCAATGGGAAGATAAACTACCACATTTGCAATAAGTGAATTTTTACGAATCTCATAACCAGACGGAGAAAAAAAGCTTAGTACGATTTTATGGTTGTTATAATAGTTTTTGAGTGCTTTAAAAACAGGTAATCCTTGTTCATATTCTCCTAAAGACGCACAATGAAACCAAAGTGTTTTGTCGTTTTTATTTAAAGCATTTTCTAGAGTTTTAAAGGTGTTTTTTCTGCCAATAACACCCGCTTTTATTTTCTCATTAAAAGGCGCTATACATTTTAATGCAAAATCTGTGATGCGAATTCCTATATCGTATATAAAACTCAAAGTTCTTTCTATTTGCAGCTAAAATACATTTCTTTAAAATAAATTCATTGGTTAGGGCGTATGAATTTTGTAATTTTGTTAATAGCAAACTCACATTGGGAATGCATTAAAAAAGTCTTTAATTTTTGAATTTTGACTTTAATTTATTTTAGATGAAAAAAATACAAATGGTGGACCTAAAAGGTCAGTATAGCAACATAAAAGATGTTGTAAACCCTTCTATACAAGAAGTCATTGAAACTACAGCGTTTATAAATGGGCCAAAAGTTCATGAATTTCAGAAGAATTTAGAAACCTATTTAGGTGTTAAGCATGTTATTCCATGTGCTAATGGAACAGATGCCCTTCAAATAGCGATGATGGGTTTGGGTTTAAAACCTGGAGATGAAGTTATTACTGCCAATTTTACCTTCGCCGCAACAGTAGAAGTTATTGCCTTATTACAATTAACTCCTGTTTTAGTTGATGTAAATGAAGATGATTTCAATATCAATATTGAAGCCATCAAAAAAGCCATTACACCAAAAACTAAAGCGATTGTACCCGTTCATTTATTTGGGCAATGTGCCAATATGGAAGCTGTAATGGCTATAGCCAAAGCACATAATTTATTTGTAATTGAAGATAATGCACAAGCCATTGGTGCAAATTACACTTATAAAAATGGAAAAAAAGTTAAAGCAGGTACGATTGGTCATGTTGGAGCAACATCGTTTTTTCCATCAAAAAATTTAGGATGTTATGGAGATGGCGGTGCCATTTTTACAAATAATGATGATTTAGCACATACTATAAGAGGTATTGTAAACCACGGGATGTATGAACGCTATCACCACGATGTAGTGGGTGTTAATTCTAGATTAGATAGTATTCAAGCTGCCGTTTTAGATGCGAAATTACCCTATTTAGATACTTACAACAAAGCCAGACGAAATGCAGCAAGAAAATATAATAGGGCTTTTAAAGGCATTAAAAGTATTATAACACCAAAAACAGTAAATGGATGTGATGGCATTTGCGATACTTGCGACTGTCATGTATTTCATCAATATACACTTAAAATAAAAGGAGTAGATAGAGATGCTTTAGTGAAACATTTAAACGCACATGATATTCCTTGTGGCGTGTATTACCCAATACCGCTTCATAAACAAAAAGCTTATGAAGATACACGTTATAATGAAGCTGATTTTACAGTAACTAATAAGCTAGTAAAAGAAGTTATTTCATTACCAATGCATACAGAACTAGATGATGAGCAAATAGAGTTTATTACATCAACAATCTTAAAATTTGTAAATGGATAAAATATTAGTTACCGGCGGACTCGGATTTATAGGATCGCATACCGTTGTAGAGTTACAAAACGAAGGTTATGAAGTGGTTATTATTGACGATTTATCAAATTCTTCTGAAAAAGTACTTGACGGTATTACTGCAATAACAGGCAAAACACCCATTTTTGAAAAATTAGACCTTAAAGAAAAAGATAAGGTTGAAGGGTTTTTTTCAAAACATAACGATATAAAAGGTGTCATTCATTTCGCGGCTAGTAAAGCCGTTGGTGAAAGTGTGAAAGAACCTTTAATGTATTATGAAAATAATATCGGGACCTTAGTTTATATTTTGAAGGAATTACAAAAACTTCCAGCAGCTAATTTTATTTTTAGTTCGTCTTGTACCGTTTACGGACAAGCAGATGAATTACCAATAACCGAAAATGCACCAGTTAAAAAAGCAGAGTCTCCTTACGGAAATACAAAACAAATTGGAGAAGAAATTATTATGGATACTTGTAAAATTTCTCAAAATATAAAAGCCATTGCATTACGATATTTTAATCCAATTGGTGCTCATGAATCTGTTAATATAGGTGAATTACCAATAGGTGTTCCACAAAATTTAGTGCCTTTTATTACACAAACAGCAATAGGTTTACGTGAGCAATTATCAGTTTTTGGAGAGGATTATCCAACAACTGATGGTACTTGTGTTCGAGATTACATTCATGTGGTAGATTTAGCTAAAGCACATGTTATTGCACTAAAGCGTCTTTTAGAAAATAAAAATAAATCAAACTATGAAACTTTTAATCTTGGAACTGGTACTGGAAGTTCTGTATTAGAAGTCATTCAATCTTTTGAACGCGTTTCTGGCAAAAAATTAAATTATAAAATTGTTGAAAGACGTGAAGGTGATGTAGTAGCTGCTTACGCCGATACTAATAAAGCTAATGATGAATTAGGTTGGAAAACTAAGTTAACACTTGACGATGCGATGCTATCTGCATGGAATTGGGAACAGAAAGTAAGAGCTTAATAATAATTTGAATTCAAATAACTATTGAAAAGGTTGCTAAAATTAGCAACCTTTTTTATTTAATAATTTCAAGGATTTAAGGTTATAACTCAAAGTATTTATCTTTTTTTATGGTAATTTATTATCGGATGTTACCTTTTTAAGAAATTTTTAAGATTTATAAACGACTTTATTTATAACTTCATCTTAAGTTGTTGTAATAATAGACCTTAACTAATTAATGACCAATCAATCAAAAATATTGCTTATTGTACTATGCTTATTTTTTGTGTTTAACACAAGGGCAGATAATCCATTTTCAAATAGTAAATCAAGTTTAATTCAAAATAAAATTGATAGTTTAATACAAGAGAAAAATATTAATTTTGATATGACTCAATTAGAGTTATTAACGCTTTATCAAGATGCTTTCTATAGTAATCATAAAGACTCCATTCAAATTTTTAAAAAGTTAGCTTTACTTAATGCAGAATTAGAACAACCTAAAGATGCTTACCTATTTACAGAAAAGTACATAAATAATACATCTGATTTTTCTATAATTGATGATAAATCATATGATGCAATAATTGGTACTGAAGAGTATGATATACTTCAAGATAAGTATAATTATAAATTCAATTTTTTGATGTTTATATACTTTTATGTAGCTTTAATAGGTTTTTTCTTTTCCATAATAATAAATTTCACAAAAAAAGGTAATAAGTATGCTAAAATGTTTATTGGAGGTTTCGTTTTTGTTCATTCATTTTTTATTCTTGGATTTGTAATTTATAAGTCTAATTTTATATTGAGATTGCCACAGACCTATTTAATGACTTCCTTTTTTGCACTAATGTATGGACCTTTGTTGTATTTTTATTTTAAAAGTGTAATTGAAGGGTATGAATTCAAGAAAATTGATTTTTTACATTTTTTGCCTAACCTTAGCTTACTCATCTTTTTGTATCCAATATATTCACTTCCGTTTTCAGATAAGATAGAGATTATTCTGAAAATCAATACTGATTATACTAATCAAATTCTAATCGTTTTTGCTGTCAAAATAATTTCATTAATGGTTTATGCTGGTTTAATTGGAAAAATGCTTCTTAATCAAAAAAGTAAAGACAGCTTTTTAAGTAAAAGTGCTTCAATAAAAAAATGGATAAATACATTGTTTAAAATTCATATTACTTACTTAGTTTCTTATTTAGTTTATAGTTTAGCAATAAATGTTGATTTAGGTAATTTATCAGAGTTTATTTACAACACACAAGTTGGAATTATGTCCTTAATGGTTCTTTACATTGCTTATATGGCCTATGTGCAACCTAGTGTTTTTAGCAATGAATATATCTCTACACCTGTTGGTTTTTTCTTTGAGAAATATAAAAAATCAGGTCTTACAGAGGCACTATCAAACGAATTGAAAGAAAATTTAATTAAGTTATTAGTTGAAGATAAGATATACAAAGAGAATAATATAAACCTTGAAGTATTGGCACTAAATATGAATACAACAAGGCACAATGCTTCTCAAATAATTAATGAACATTTTGAAATGAATTTTTTCGAACTCATTAATAAATTCAGAATAAAGGAAGCCGTTAAAATATTACATGAAGATACACATAGAAGCTTAAATATTATAGATGTAGCTTACGAAGTGGGTTACAATAATAAAGTAACTTTCAATAAGGCTTTTAAAAAAGAAACTTCACTTACGCCTTCAGAGTTTCTTAACTCTCATAATAAACAACAAATTCAAGTAAATTTTAAGTAAACTATCGTCGGAAAGGTAAACTATTATAAGCATTACCACCGCTAATTGGTTTTATCCTTTTTTTTACCATTGCAATTGTGAAAGGTAAGGTGGTATTGAAACTTTACTGAAAAATTAATATGTGTTCTCTAAATTTTGAATTCATTTTGTAAAGTGTAATTTTTTGAATTAGTCACTTAAAAAAACTTTACTGCCTACCTTTTATCAATCTGCATAGACTAATTCAATAAAACTCAATTTATGAAATTAAAAAACTACTATTTAGTAATAGTTTTTTTCATTAGTTGCATAGCTACATCGCATGCGCAAGAAAAAACTATTTCAGGACAAGTTATGGATGCTAATAAGCTACCATTACCAGGGGCTACTGTGCTTATAAAGGGGTCACGGAGCGGAACATCAACAGATTTTGATGGAAATTATTCAATTAGCGCCAAAGTTGGTGAAACACTTGTATTTAGTTATGTAGGCTATACAACCCAGCAAATTATTGTTGGTGCTTCCAATAAAATAGATTTAACTTTGGAGGAAGATGCTGAATCTTTAGAAGAAGTGGTTGTCGTAGCATATGGTACACAGAAGAAAGAAGAAATAACGGGATCTGTTACTACCATAAAAACTGAACAACTAGCAGATATACCTACAGCGTCGGTTGTACAAGGTTTGGTAGGTCAAGTAGCTGGTGTTCAAATCATCAATCAGTCTGGTGCTCCCGGAGCTGACCCAACAGTTAGGTTTAGAGGTATAGGCTCTATCAACTCTTCTAGTGCTCCTCTTTATGTGGTGGATGGTGTTGTTTTTAATGGAAATTTAAACTCAATTAACCCACAAGATATTGAAGCAATGTCTTTCCTCAAGGATGCTTCAGCTAATGCCCTGTATGGAAGTAGAGGCGCAAATGGTGTTGTCATTATAACTACAAAAAAAGGAGCTAGTGAGAGTTTAGAAGTAACTTTTGATTCAAAAGTAGGTTTCAATTATAGAGCTGTTCCAGAATATGATATTATAACAGAATCGGGGCGCTATTATGAAGCTGTTTTTGATAGAACTAGGCTAGACTTAATAAATAACGGTCAGTCTTTAGATGATGCTGCAACTGCTGCTGCTGCTAGTATTGTTACAAACCCTGCCTTTCCACTTGGATATAATAGTTATGATGTACCTGAAGGACAAATTATAGATCCTTCAACTGGGAGAATTAATCCTAACGCAAATTTATTATACCAAGAAAGTTGGTTGGACGAATCATATATAACTGGTGTTAGACAGGAAAATTATTTGAGTCTTAGGTATCGTAATGATAAATTAAGTACTTTTTTCTCTGTGGGTCATTTAAATGATGAAGGTATTATTGTTAATTCAGGCTTCGAGCGTGTAACTGCCCGTTTGAATACAGAATTTCAAGCTAAAAATTGGTTAAAGTTTAGTGCTGGCATGAATTACTCTAATACTGTAGCAGACAACCCATTAGGTGGATTTGGTTCTGGTAGTGTAAGTAACATAGCTGGTTGGGCAAGAGGAACTGCTCCTATATACCCAGTTTACAGTCGTGGTGCTGATGGTCAATTAATATTAGACTCTAATGGCAACAGAACTTTTGATTTTGGTCTAGGTACTGGTGGCTCTGTTGGTACAAGACCTAGTTTCAAATCTAACTCTAATCCTGTTGCAACAAGTCAATTAGATATAAACGATAATATTTCTGATAACTTTTCAGGAAGATTCAGTGTATCTGCTAAATTTCTAAAAGACTTTGAGTTTACTTATAATATATCCGCAGATTTAACGAATGCCAATATTACTAGGTATTCTACTCCAGAAGGTGGTGACGCTTTTAATGCTAACGGAAGAATTACTACGCGTGCGAATAGAGGTTTAACAGTGGCTCATCAACAACTATTAAATTGGAATAAGGATATAGGTAGACATAGTATTTCCATATTATTAGGTCATGAAAGTAACGATTACAACTTTAGAATATTAGCTGGTTCGGTTTCTGAAACTGTAATAATAGGTTTACCAGTAGTTAACAATGGAGCTAATATTCAGTTTTTAACAGGTTATCAAAAAGATTATACCGTTGAGGGATATTTATCAAGATTAACTTATAATTTTGATAACAAATATTTCTTTAATGCTAGTTTTAGAAGAGATGGATCATCCGTTTTTAGCCCTGATAATAGATGGGGTAACTTTTATGGTTTAGGTACTGCTTGGTCTGTACATAAAGAAAATTTCTTCGATGTATCTTGGATTGATAACTTTAGACTAAAAGCAAGTTTTGGTCAACAAGGTAACGATGCTATACTTTATGAAGATACTAGGACAATTGTTGGAGATACTGACAATAGAAACTACTATGCCTATACAGATCAGTTTGATATAATTAATGCTGGAGGAAACATTCCTGGCATTACCTTTTTTCAATTAGGTAACGAAGATTTGGTTTGGGAAACCTCAACAAACATAAACGCCGGAATAGAACTTGGTTTATTTAATAATAGACTAAGACTAAATGCTGAATATTTTGTTAGAAAAGTAGAAGACTTATTGTTTTTTGAGCCATTAGCACAAAGTGATGGGGTTGGAACTAAGCCAGCTAACGTAGGTGATATGGAAAATAAAGGTGTTGAAGTTGAAATTAGTGGTGATATTATTATAAACGATAATTTTCAATGGTCAGTATCTTTAAACGCTACGAATTATAAAAATGAATTAACCAGCTTACCAGAAGAGTTCATTGATGACGGTCTTTTCAGGTTACAAGAAGGTAAAAGTAGATATGATTATTTTATACGTGAATGGGCTGGAGTAGATCCAAGTAATGGCGACGGTCTATGGTTTACAGATGTTTTAGATGCAAACGGTGACCCTACTGGAGAGAGAGTAACAACTAATGATCGTGTAAATGCTTCAGAAAATTTTATAGGTAAATCTGCAATACCAGATGTTTACGGAGGTTTTTCCACAAATCTTTCCTACAAGAATTTCTCATTAAATGTAGCTTTTGCTTATCAAATAGGAGGATATGGTTATGATGGTGTTTACCAAAACTTATTGGGTACTACATCTGCTGGAGATAATTTTAGCAATGATGTATTTAACTCATGGACACCAGAAAACCCAACAGCATTAATACCTAGATTAGATATTAATGATATTAATCAAGCAGGTACATCTTCTTTTTTCTTAGTTGATGCATCCTATTTGAATTTACAGAATGTAACGCTGTCATATAATTTTGACAGTAAATTACTAGATAAACTACGCATTACTGGTTTAAAGATTTATGCGACTGGTAACAACTTATATTTATGGTCTAAAGCTAGACAAGGTTATGACCCAAGACTTAGTATTACTGGTAATGCAACAAACGAGTTTGGTCTAGCAAGAACAACATCTCTTGGTTTAACAGTTAATTTTTAAAAAATTATGAAAAAGTTTAATATATTATTTATATTTATTCTGATAGTAGGTCTTTACAGTTGTAAAGATGACTTTCTAGATACAGAACCTGCAAATTCAATATCAACTGAACAAGTTGCATCGACACCTGCAGCGAATGAAGCCATATTAAGAGGTATTTATGCAAACCTTAGAACAAGTGGTATTGGTAATCCGGCCAGGGTTGATGTAGATTATGGGCAGAAAGCTATGATGGCCTATGCAGATATGTTGGGCCACGATATTGTACTTAACAACTTTAACTGGTATATATTTGTATATAACTATAATGGAAGACAACAAACAAGTAGCAGAACCAATATTATTTGGAATACTTATTATACAGCTATCGCAGATGCTAATAGTGTTATTAATGGACTGATAGATAAGGCAGATCGTGATGCTGCCGAGGATGCTCTTTTAGGACAAGCATTGTCCATTAAAGCATTTTCTCTTTTCAATCTTGTTAGATTTTATTCTGATACTTATATAGGAAACGAAAGTTCTCCCGGAGTTCCTGTTACCGACAGAGTTGATTTTGAAGGAAAAGGCAGAGGTACAGTTCAAGATGTGTATGACGCCATTATTCCTGATTTGGAACTAGCCAAAACTTTATTAGATGGTTATTCTAGAGCTAATAAACAAGAAATAGATCAAAGTGTTGTACAAGGCTTCTTGGCTAATGTATATTTAGAAACTGGTAATTGGCAAGGAGCTGCTGACAATGCAGCAGCAGCAAGAACAGGATATTCATTAATGCCTGGTGAGCAATACGCTACAGATGGTTGGGATAATATTAATAACGCAGAATGGATGTGGGGAGCAGATATTGACAACCTTACTTCTACTACTTTTATATCGTTCTTTTCGCATTTTGATAGTACTGCAGGTGGTTACGGTGGTGTAGGTTTTGGGTTTGGTTTTAAGATGATTGACGCTAGATTATATGAACAAATTCCTCTTACAGATCTTAGAAGAGATGCTTGGATAGATCCAGTAGATGGTAATCCAAATTTTCCAGCTAGTGATGGATATATAGGATATGCTAACGTTAAGTTTATTGACGAAACTTTTTTCGAGGGGGATTACTCGTATATGAGAGCTGCTGAAATGTGGTTAATTGAAGCTGAAGCTAAGGCGAGATTAAGTGATGCAACTGCAGCAGATGTACTATTTGAATTAGTAAGTAACAGAGATCCAGGTTACGTAAAATCAACAAATACTGGAATGGCTTTAGTAGAAGAAGTTTATTTACAAAGAAGAATAGAGTTATGGGGTGAAGGAGTTGCTTGGTTTGATCTAAAAAGATTGAAAAAACCAATGAACAGAACTGGAGCTGGTTCTAACCATAGAAGTTTTGGTCTTATAGATATTGAGCCAGGAGGTAATTTTTTCAAAATGCAAATTCCTCAAGGTGAGCTAAACTCTAATCCTAACATAGGTCCTACAGATCAAAACCCATAAATAAAACAAATAGATTATGAAAAAAATATCATTTATAATAATAACCTTTTTATCGTTTTTTCTCTTTAATAATTGCGAAGAGGAAACCATAGCAGATAATGTATTTAACTATATTACTTTTGGAGCAGAAGGGTACTCCACAATTGTTCCTTTAGAAGGTAGTACAACTATTGATGTTCTTGTTTTAACATCAAAAGCTTCTGGGTCAGATAGAACTTTTAACGTAGTGGTTGATCAAGCCTCTACTGCAGCAGCTGGCTCATATAGCATTCCAAGTACTGTTGTAGTTCCTAGCGGATCTCAAGAAGGCATACTAACACTAACGCTATCTGATGTAGACTTAGGAATAGGTGTTAATGATCTCGTTATAGGTTTCTCTGGAGAAGACGGACTTTTCAATGGAGCTCCAACCACAGTCTCTTATACCCAGCAGTGTAATGAAGTAGCCGCAGTTCTAGATTTTACATTTGACTTTTACGCAAGTGAGACAGAATGGTCTATCATTGATGCATTAGATAGCGTTGTTGCTTCTGGTGGTGGATACTCTAATGGACAAGGCACTACAAGTGAAAATATCACTTTATGTGCAGGTAGAGATTATACACTAACTGTTACAGATGAGTTTTCTGATGGCATGGATGATGGAGATAATATTGGTTCTTACACTCTAACAATTGGGGGTGTCGAAAAAGTTTCTGGTGGTGGAGCTTTTGGTGCTAGTGAATCTAGTAGTTTTGATACCAATTAATATAAATTATTATTTAATAAATTGAAAATAGATTGCCAAAATTGGCAATCTATTTTTTTATGATGGAAAACCAAATGCAAATATTAAGCATAAGAGCAATTATAGAAGCTATTTATACTCCAAAGTACTAATAAGTTTAAGGATTAAAATAAATAAATCTCTCAGTATGCATTTAGCTTTGTTGAGAGATTTATATTGTATTAAATTTTAGTTTTCTTCTTCCTAAAACTAACAACTATAAGTATAATCATACCTGTAGTTACTGATAAATCAGCCATATTAAAAATACCGGTTCTTAATAAATCGGTGAGCCTTATATAGAAAAAATCGGTTACTGAGCCATAAGCTATTCTATCAAAAACATTAGCAATACCACCACCAATAATACTCGAAAAAGCAAAAAGAGACCAATTGTCTAAAGTTTTTTCTTTTAAGATATAACGTAAAACAAACCCTAAAACTAGAATAGGTAAAATGAGTAGTAAAATGATTCTGAACGTTGGATTTAAATCGCTGCCCATACCCAGAAAAGCGCCCGCATTTTCAACATTCATCATGATGAAATTGTCACCAATTAAAGATATTTGCTCACCAGGATTGGTTACTGTTCTTGGTTCAATATTGGCGCGTACTAATATTTTAGAAACTTGATCGATAGTAATTGTGATTACAATGACTAGTATGATATAAATGGAGCGTTTAGATAATTTCATTTAGCTATTACTTTCTAAAGTTGCAGAAATTGTTTCAGCGTCTCTGTTGATTTTTTTTACTAAACCTTGTAAAACTTTTCCAGGACCAACTTCAGTAAATAGCGTAGCGCCGTCAGTGATCATTTGTTGTACAGATTGTGTCCAACGCACAGGAGCGGTTAATTGAGATATTAAATTTGTTTTAATAGCGGCTTCATCAATTACAGCATTAGCAGTAACATTTTGATAAATAGGGCAGTTCGGTTTACTAAATGTTGTATTTTCTATTGCAGCAGCTGATTCCTCTCTTGCTGGTTCCATTAATGGAGAATGGAATGCGCCACCTACGCGTAAAACTAGCGCACGACGAGCTCCTTCATTCTTCAAGGACTCACAGGCATTATTTACAGCATCTACTTCGCCAGAAATAACTAATTGCCCGGGGCAGTTATAGTTAGCAGCAACTACAATACCTTCAGTATTTGCACAAATTTTTTCAACTACGGCATCTTCTAAACCTAAAACAGCAGCCATGGTACCAGGCCGTAAATCGCAAGCTTTTTGCATTGCAAAAGCACGCTGAGAAACTAATTTTAATCCGTCTTCAAAGGTTAATGCACCGTTAGCAACTAATGCCGAGTATTCTCCTAATGAATGGCCAGCTACCATATCGGGTTTAAAGCTATTACCTAAAGTTTTAGCTAAAATTACCGAGTGTAAAAAAATAGCAGGTTGAGCAACTTTAGTAGCTTTGAAGTCTTCATCTGTGCCTTCAAACATGATATCTGTGATGTTAAATCCTAAAATATCATTAGCTTGTTCAAATAATTCTTGAGCTAAAAGTGAGTTTTCATAAAGATCTAAACCCATTCCTGAAAATTGTGCGCCTTGACCCGGAAATATATATGCGTTCATAGTTAATTTAGTTTTTAGTTGTGCTAAAATAGAAATATTTTTTTTGAAGTAAGACTGCTTTACTGTAAGAATCAAGAATAAATACTATTAATTATTTATTAAAGTAGTATGAACCTTTATATTCTTATCTCTTGGTTCTTTTTATAGAGTAGTGGTTGCTGCTTCGGCACAACGTTCGCCATCCATCGCAGCAGAAACTATACCACCGGCATAACCACCACCTTCGCCACAAGGATATAAATTAGTTATTTGCGGATGTGCTAAAGTTTCCGTTCTTGGAATAGAAACAGGTGATGAGGTTCTAGATTCTACACCAACAACATTTGCTTCTTCGGTGTAATAACCTTTCATTTTTTGTCCAAAAGCTTGAAACCCTTTTCTAAGCCTACTTCCAATTAATTTGGGTAATAATGAATGTAGCGGTGCAGAATTTAATCCGGGTTGGTAGGATGTTGCATTCAAATCTGATGAAAGTTTTCCTTCTACAAAATCTGTTAATCGCTGTGCAGGAGCCACCTGACTTCTGCCTCCAGAGGTAAACGCTAGTTTTTCTAAATTCTTCTGATATTCTAAGCCTTTTAAAGCCCCGAATTGTTCGTATTTTGGCAAATCTTTATGTACATCAATTTCGACCACAATACCAGAATTTGCGTATAAGTTATTTCGTTTTGATGGCGACATACCATTAACAACAACTTCACCATTTGCAGTAGCCGCAGGCACAATAAAGCCGCCTGGGCACATACAAAATGAATACACGCCACGATCGTTAACTTGTTGCACCAAACCATAGGAAGCTGCTGGAAGCAATTCGTGACGCTGGCCAGAACAATGGTACTGAATAGAATCAATGATATGTTGCGGATGCTCAACGCGAACACCCATTGCAAATGATTTTGCTTCTAAAGCAATTTGTTTTTTATGAAGCAGATAAAAGATATCGCGAGCAGAATGTCCCGTTGCTAAAATTACTTTATCTACGGTTACTTCTTCACCATTTTGAAATTGAATGGCCTGAATTTTATTTTGTTTAATTATGAAATCTGTAACTCGGGTTTCAAAATGAATTTCGCCACCATAATTCAAAATCGTTTCACGAATGTTTTGAACTACTTTTGGTAGTTTATTGGTACCAATATGCGGATGTGCATCAATCAAAATTTGATCGGTTGCGCCATGAAAAACTAGGTTTTCAAAAATCCGTCGTACATCACCACGTTTTAAACTTCGGGTATACAATTTACCATCACTATAGGTTCCGGCACCACCTTCACCAAAACAATAATTAGAATCTTCGTTTACAATATGGTCTTGATTTATAGCTTTTAAATCTCTACGACGGTCTTGTACATTTTTACCACGTTCTATAACAATGGGCTTAAAACCCAACTCTATACAACGAAGCGCTGCCCACATTCCCGCTGGACCAAAACCAATAATATGAATGGGTTTTGCCTTTGAAACATCTTTATAAACAAATGTATACCCTGAGTTTTCAGGAAGTTTCTCTCGAATATAAACCGCAACTTTATAATTTAATATAATTTTTGGTTTTCTGGCATCAATAGATTTTCGGAGAATTTTAACACCAGTAATATCTTGCCTATCAATATCTAATTTAAGCGCCGATTTTAAAACTAGAATATCATCACGTTCTTCTTCATTAAGTGTAATACGTAATTGTATTTCTTTTATCATTTAGCAAAATTAGCAAAATTTGAGATATGAGCTTTATAAAGAATTTTATTATTGGTTAGCGGTTTCTGATAATGAGGCATAACTAAAAAGGCGTTTTAATTCACTTCTTCAACTCCAACTTTTCTGCAAAATAATCGCAAAAATCTTTCATGGTTGCGGTCATTTTTTCGTCTTGTGTGGCTCTATTAAAAGTATCGCTCATAGCCACAAGAGTTTGATGAAAAAACACTTTCATTTCATCAACGGGCATATCTTTAGTCCATAAATCGATACGTAAAGACTCCTTTGTTTTAGAATCCCAAACGGCTAGCATCATCGCTTTTGCTTCTTCATTTTTGATACCTCCATCTTCCGCTGTCCAATGTAAAGTTTCAGGCACTCTATTTTCATCAAGTTCTACGTTTAACTCAATTTTCGATTTAATATTTGCCATTATTTACGGGGTTTAAATTTTGAATTATTAAATATATCTTCTGTACTAGTTATAAGCATCTCTTTTAAGTTTACATCATTTTGTTCCATATAAGCTCTTACAATTTGCCAACCTAAATATTGTCCTAATCGCCCGGGAGAATCTGCATCAATGTCTTCTAAATAAAATTTAGAAAATGGCGCAGGGTTAATAAATCTTCCGAGTAATTTTGAATCTGTACTAAAAAGCATTTCGCGTTCTATTAAATAGCGCCAAATATAACTTTCGTTTGCTATAGCCCAATTTAACTGCTCGTTTGAATAACCAATACGTTCGGCATCAGATTTAAAAGGAACTACAGCATCTTTAAAATAGAGTTGTTTTCCAAAATAAATCATTTCATCTAATAAGGTTTTATTCTGCTTTTGATAAATATATTTTTTAGCATACTCGTCAGCTAAATCAACGACTATTTGCTCTTTTTTTAAATGATCTCTAGTAAATTTTGGAATGTTACCGTAAACGTAAAATGGGTGTTCGGTTCCCAAATACGAATCTAAAGCTATAATAGCCATATTATTTGTTAGAATAACGCTGTTTCTGTAATCTACATAACTTGTAGTTGTAATAACATTTGGCGGATTAAATTCTGGAAAATAATATTTTAAATGATTGAAAAGTGACTCAATTTCATATTCAGTATCGCTAAAATCCTCAAAAACTTTATCTACTTCTTCAAAGAGTTGTAATTGAAGCGTATCGTTTTTCATTTCAACCCAAGTAGAATCAGTATCCGTTTGAGAAAACATAAAAGGATAAGCCTTTTTTAATTTAGGAAAATCTGATAAAGACGCTTCAGCAACATATCTATCGAAACGTTCTATATTAACATCGGTATTAATATTAGAAATTTTCTTTTCTAATTGGTTTTTTTTACCGCATGAAAAAATAATTAATGCTAGAAAAAATAAAAAAATAGACTTCATGTAAAACTTAAACGACATAAACTTTTATTAATTGAGTGTTTACTTTATTTTTGTTACAAAGGTACTATCTTAGATTTAAATTTGTTTAAAATGCACACAGAAAAAGTTGTAGATTATATTGTTAATTGGTTAAAAGATTACGCAACAAATGCAGGCGTTAATGGTTTTGTTATTGGAATTTCTGGTGGCATAGATTCCGCAGTTACATCAACTTTATGTGCAAAAACAGGTTTATCTCTTTTATGTGTAGAAATGCCAATTCATCAAGCCAAGAGTCATGTAACCAGAGCGCATGAACATATAGCGCAATTAAAAAAAAGGTTTAAAAACGTAAATGATACACGAACAGATTTAACTCCTGTTTTTGAAGAGTTTAAAACGGAAGTGCTTTTTGATACCGACCAAGCTACCATAGATATGGCTTTAGCGAACACTAGAGCACGTTTACGCATGACAACGCTATACTATTATGCAGGACTTTACAAACTGTTAGTGGCTGGAACTGGTAATAAAGTTGAAGATTTTGGAGTTGGTTTTTACACAAAATATGGTGATGGTGGTGTTGATTTGAGTCCGATAGCCGATTTATTAAAATCGGAAGTTTACAAGTTAGGCGAGTTTTTAGAAGTTCCAGATTCTATTATGAATGCAGCTCCAAGTGATGGTTTGTTTGGGGATACCAGAAGTGATGAAGATCAAATAGGAGCATCTTATCCAGAACTTGAATGGGCAATGAAAATGCACGATGAAGGTAAAACAATTGATGATTTTTCTGGAAGAGAAAAAGACGTTTTTAAAATTTACAAGCGTTTTAATTCGGCTAATAAACATAAGATGATTCCCATCCCAATTTGCGAAATTCCCAGCAATTTAAAATGATTTTTGTTATTTATGTAAAAAAGTATTACTTTTACCACAAGCTTATACTCTCACATTATAATAATTACTTTAAACAATTATAATAAAGCTCTTACATTTATGATAAAATTATTAATAGCAGATAATCATCCGATTATCAGAAAAGGTCTAGAACTCCTTTTTACAGCTTCATCTAATATTGAAGTTGTTGGAAGTGTCGATGATGGCGAAGCCATTTTAGAGTTCATCAAAAAAAATCCAGTGGACGTTATTTTAATGGAAGCAAATTTCCCAAAACTTAATGGGTTAACTGTTTTACGTTATTTAAAAAATGATTTTCCTGATGTTAAAACCATTATTTTTAGTGGCGAACCAGAAGAAGTATATGCAATAAACACCATTAAAGCGGGTGCTTGCGGCTATATATCTAAATCTGTAAATATCATTACTATTAGCGAAGCCATTTCAAAAGTATACGATGGTGGTATTCATTTAAGTAATGAATTAACCCAACAATTAGCTTTTGGGACGCGAACTAATAAAGATGGTTCTTTTTACAAGAAATTGTCTACCAGAGAAGCTGAAGTTTTAAAACTTTTAACTGTTGGAAGAAAGAATAAAGAAATTTCTAAGGAACTAGGTATTAACGAAAAAACCGTTAGTACTTACAAAGCACGATTAATGCGTAAGTTGAAAGTGACTAATTTGATTGATTTAGTTAATCAAGCTAAGCTTTCGGAGCAGTTATAAAACACGATTCAATTTTCTAGACAGTAACATTTTTAAGCCTGAGTAGTCTTTTACTTCTTCAAGTATATTTCTATTCGTGTTACTGTTATCTTGACGTGTTTTTTGCTGGAATTCTTTTACTTTTTGATCTATTAAAAAACATCGCAAACTTAAAATGGTTTCGCTTACTAATTGAGCAACACTATGTGCTTTTTCTTTAGGAAAGATATTCATTCTATTCCAATCGTCTAGCGCATAGCGTTCATCTTCCATTAAAATAGTTGAGATTTCACTAGACATTTCAGAATCTACAGAATTTATAAATGTAGTAAGTTCAAACTCTGTATCTTGATTAAGTTTATCAATAATGGTGTAATATAAACTTTTAAATTGTGCATTTGTAAATTGCATTTCATCATCTTGTAAGTCTAAAAATATTTTTTCAAATACTTTAGCTTCATGAATTACAGGTTCTAAAACAAGTTCACCTTTGTCATTTTCTTTTAAAATCAAATCTTCAAAACGTTCGGTTTTATTTCCGTAAAGTAATAATACTTCAATAATTTTTCGCTCTAAAACGTATTGAACATCTACCTTTTCAATAGGTTGTTGATGTCTAATAACATCAAACGCTTTTTGTTCTTTCTTGTAGTGTTTATTTTCTTCTTGGGATTCTTTTTTATCAATTTGAGCTAAAGTGCTAAAAAGAACTTCCTCGCTAATATCCATTATTCTAGCACATTCTTGAATATAGATTTCCTTTTTAATACGATCTGGAATTTTAGAAATACTATTTACAATATCTCTAACAGTCTCCGCTTTTTTTATAGGATCATTTTTAGATTCTTCAAATAAAATAGAGGCTTTAAATTGAATAAAATCTTTAGCATTTTCAGTAAGATATAATGCGAGTTCTTCAAGTGTATTCTGTTTAGCAAAACTATCAGGATCTTCACCTTCCGGGAATGTGCAAACCTTCACGTTCATCCCTTGCTCCAAAATTAAATCGATCCCACGAAGCGATGCGCGCATACCCGCTGCATCACCATCAAAAAGTACGGTAATGTTTTTAGTAAGTCTATTTATAAGTCTAATTTGCTCTGAAGTTAATGCGGTACCAGATGACGAAACAACGTTGGTTATGCCTGTTTGATGAAACTGAATAACATCTGTATAGCCTTCTACTAAATAGCAATTATCTTCTTTGGCAATTGTTTGCTTAGCATGATAAATACCATACAATACTTTGCTTTTATGGTAAATGTCACTTTCTGGAGAGTTTACATATTTAGCCGCTTTTTTATCATTGGTTAAAATACGACCTCCATAACCTAAAACACGACCGCTCATACTTTTTATTGGGAACATTATACGCCCTTTAAAACGATCGAAACGTTTATCATCCTTTACAATAGTAAGTCCGGTTTTTTCTAAATAATCGATATTGTAACCTTGTTTTAAAGCTTCATCTGTAAAAGCTTGCCATTGGTTTAATGAATAGCCTAAATCGAATTTCTTGATAGTATCTTCGGTAAAACCACGCTGTTTAAAATAGCTTAAACCTATAGATTTTCCTTGGTCTGTTTTATGTAATATTTTTTGAAAATAGGTGTTTGCAAATTCACTTACCAAATACAAACTTTCTTTTTCGTTAGCTTTTTCCTTTTGTTCATCTGATTGAATCGTTTCTTCAATTTCGATATTGTATTTTTTAGCTAAATATTTTATAGCTTCAGGATAGGTAAAATGCTCATGTTCCATTAAAAAAGACACCGCAGTTCCGCCTTTTCCTGTAGAGAAATCTTTCCAGATTTGTTTTACCGGCGATACCATAAAACTTGGTGAACGCTCATCGCTAAACGGACTTAAACCTTTAAAATTACTTCCTGCTTTTTTAAGTTGAACAAAATCACCAATAACCTCTTCAACACGAGCGGCTTCAAATACTTGGTCTATGGATGATGCAGATATCAAAAAAGATGATTTTTTAATGAAATGTAAAAGTAATATAAATTAAGGAAAGATGACTTTAAGTTTAATAATCAAGATTAGAAAAATTCAGCTTCAAAAAGATTAGAAAAATGCTTTAGCAATTTTGCTTTAACCTCAGCTTGATCAACCGTTTTTTTTGCCAGCTCAACATTTAAAGAGGTCACTGCTTTACCTTTAATCCCGCAAGGAATCATTAAATCAAAATAGCCCAAATTAGAATTAACATTGAGTGCAAAACCATGCATAGTTACCCAACGGCTAGCCCGAACACCCATAGCGCATATTTTACGCGCAAACGGTGTGCCTACATCTAACCAAACGCCTGTTTCTCCCGGACTTCTTTCAGCTTTTAAACCATACTCAGCAAGGGTTAAGATTATTATTTCTTCAAGAAAACGGAGGTATTTATGGATATCGGTAAAAAAATTATCTAAATCTAAAATAGGATAGCCCACAATTTGTCCTGGACCATGATACGTAATATCTCCGCCACGATTTACTTTATAAAAAGTAGCATTTTTTACTTTTAATTGTGCTTCATCAACTAATAGGTTAGACATATCTCCACTTTTACCTAACGTATAAACATGTGGATGCTCGACAAACAGAAGATAGTTTTTGGTAGTTAATCCAGCATTTTCTCGCCTATTTTTAATTTTAGTATCTACAATGCTTTTAAACAATTCTTCTTGGTAATCCCAAGTTTGTTTATAGTCTTTTAAGCCTAAATCTTGTAGTTCTATTTGCTTATTCATAGGTTGCAAAATTACGACATTTTTATGTTTTAACTTTTAGGATTATTAAGTATAACTAATGCTGCGATTACCCCAGGTACCCAACCAAAAAGCCATAATAAGAAAACAATAATAATAGAGCCACAACCTTTATCGATAACGGCCAAAGGTGGGCAAATAATAGACAGTAAAACTCTCCAGAAACTCATGTTTTTATTTTTAATGATTGATGATGCTTATTTGACGTATAAGTACAATGTTTGTTACACGCTGCGTTAGGGATTGTAGTGAGAATCCTTTTTTGTGATCCCGATAGCTATCGGGACGGGAGGTCGGGCTTTTCATTACAATCTTTTTGCTCGTTCCCGGGAGCTATCGGGAGTGGTAACACCCAAAAATTTCATAAATCTAAAATCGTAAATCGTTAATCAAATGATTATCTTTGTGCCTTTAAAATTTTACAGCAATTAAACTATGTTTCAATTATCAGAACTTGAACTTGTACGAAGAGAGAAATTAATAAAACTACGCGAGTTAGGTATAAATCCCTATCCTGCTGATTTATATCCAGTTAAAGACAACTCAAAATCTATAAAAAAGAATTTTGTTGAAGGAAATAAAGTGGTCATTGCTGGGAGATTAATGTCGAGACGTATTCAAGGAAATGCTAGTTTTGCTGAATTACAAGATGCTGATGGACGGATACAAGTCTATTTTAACAGAGATGAAATTTGTACTGGTGACGATAAAAGTAAATACAATACTATTTATAAAAAACTACTAGATATTGGTGATTTTATAGGCGTTGAAGGTGATTTATTTACTACTAAAGTGGGCGAGAAAACCGTTATGGTAAAGAACTTCACATTATTAAGTAAAGCCTTAAAACCACTACCATTACCCAGAACAGATGCCGAAGGCGTGGTACACGATGCATTTACCGATACCGAACAACGCTTCAGACAGCGCTACGCAGATTTAGTAGTGAATCCGCACGTAAAAGAAGTTTTTATTAAACGTACAAAATTATTTAATGCCATGCGTTCATTTTTTAATGATGCTGGTTATTTTGAGGTGGAAACTCCTGTTTTACAGCCTATTCCGGGTGGTGCAGCAGCACGTCCGTTTATGACACATCATAATGCTTTAGATATTCCTTTGTATATGCGAATTGCAAATGAATTGTACTTAAAGCGTTTGATTGTTGGTGGATTTGATGGTGTTTATGAGTTTTCAAAAAACTTTAGAAACGAAGGTATGGATAGAACTCATAATCCTGAGTTTACAGCCATGGAAATTTACGTGGCTTATAAAGATTATAACTGGATGATGGATTTTTGTGAGCGCTTACTTGAGCATTGTGCTATTGCGGTAAACGGAACAACTAAGGCTACTTTTGGCGAACATAACATAGATTTTAAAGCGCCTTATGCTAGAGTAACCATGGCCGATTCTATAAAGCATTTTACAGGTTTTGATATTACTGGAAAAACGGAAGCCGAAATAAGAAAAGCTGCCAAAGACTTGGGTGTTGAAGTTGATGAAACCATGGGTAAAGGCAAGCTTATTGATGAAATTTTTGGCGAAAAATGTGAAGGCAATTATATACAGCCTACTTACATAACTGATTACCCGAAAGAGATGAGCCCGTTGTGTAAAGAACACCGAACAAATCCTGAGTTAACAGAGCGTTTTGAACTCATGGTTTGTGGTAAAGAAATTGCCAATGCTTATTCTGAACTTAACGACCCCATTGATCAACGTGAGCGTTTTGAGCATCAATTAAAACTGGCTGCAAAAGGTGACGATGAAGCGACCGAATTTATAGATCACGACTTTTTACGTGCTCTGGAATACGGTATGCCGCCAACATCTGGTATGGGGATTGGTATGGATAGATTAATTATGTTTTTAACCAATAATCAATCGATACAAGAGGTTTTATTCTTTCCGCAAATGCGACCTGAGAAAAAAGCTGTAGCTTTAAGTGAGGAAGCTAAAGACCTTTTAGCTATTTTGAAAAAAACTGAAACACTTGAACTTACAGATTTAAAAGTACAATCTGGTTTATCCAATAAAAAATGGGATAAAACCATAAAAGAATTAACTAAAAATAATTTTGCTAAAGTTGAAAAAACAGATGAAGGATTGTTTGTAGA